>NZ_JNGB01000002.1:0-121346 GCF_001029355.1 Robinsoniella sp. RHS | reverse complement strand
GTATTTAAAAGACATATCATACCTGGAACGCTCTACGACATCAACATCCGATAGATCATAAATTGCTTTTAACAGCAGATATTTAAACATGCGGATAGGTGGAACTGCATTACGTCCGTTATCAAGACAATATTTATCAATTAACTCTTCATAAATAAATCCGAAGTTTACGAGTTCTTTTATCTGTCGGAGAAGATTATTCCTGGGAACCACCAATTCATATATTTTCATGTAGGAACTTAATACTAATTTTTGTTGTTGATCTACCATAAAAACACCGCCTTTATTTGATACATACATTATATCAAAAATAGACGGTAATATCTACTTTTTCAGTGCCCTCGAGAAAACCAGCTTTGTGGCGACAACCTGGATCTCGGAAAGAGAAGAGGGCGGACCATGGCAGGCGTTTGGAAGGCGTATAGCAGATCTGAGCATTTACTTACCTTGCCGGAGTGTTTTTTGGCGGATAGTATTCGACTGGCTCCCATCGGATACTAAGCGGGCACTGAGCTGCGAAATGCATCAGGATTTCGGAGCGAATGCCCGCGTGCCGCCAAAAAGCGCTCCGGGAAGGTTAGAAAATGCCAGTTCTGCGGTAAGCCTTCCAAACGCCTGCCATGGTCCGCCCCCTTTTCTTTCCGCGCACTACATCTATCTACAAAGCGCTTAATCAGCAAAACCCCAATTTATCCCCATATCCAGAAAGGAGAGTAACAATTGAACAGTCTAAAGAAGATAAAATATAATTCGCCTGTTATTTTAACATTCACGATTATTTCATTTGCCGCGTTATTACTCAATTATATTACCGGAGGCTGGACGAACCGCATGTTCTTTTCGGTATATCGGTCTTCCATGGCAAGTCCTATGTACTATATCAGGCTGATTGGGCATGTATTTGGCCATAGCGGATGGGAACATTTTAGTGGAAATATAATTACCCTGTTGTTAATCGGTCCTTTGCTGGAAGAAAAATATGGCAGTATGAATATCAGTATTCTTCTGATCGTTACGGCTGTTCTGACGGGGATTGTTAATATTCTGTTTTTCCCAGGTACGGCATTACTGGGAGCCAGCGGGATTGTATTTGCGCTGATTATGCTTACCTCTTTGAGCAGCATGAGGGGTGAGGGTATTCCATTAACTTTTTTAATTGTAGCAATTTTTTACTTCGGAGGTCAGTTGTATGAAGGACTGTTTATTAAAAATAATATTGCCAATTTAACGCATATTTTAGGAGGCATATTGGGTTGCGTATTTGGGTTTGTGTTCAAACCGCAGATTAGTTATCGAAAATAAAGTTTAGCGATAAAATTTTGTAATAGTATATGTAGTATTCCCTGGTGCGCGGGAAGAAAATATAAGACTGGGACTTCAGATAACAATTGTTTATCGAAGGGACAGTCTTTTTTTGCGGAATTTCAGCCGATGCTAAAAAATTATACATTCACCTCCCTTTTTTATAAAGACATAAATAATGACATATAGTAAAGTCTATTTATAAGTAAACCCGCGTAAATGAAGGAAGGAGTACAGGAATGAAGAGTCGAATGAGAAAGATGAATCAAGTGATTGCAGCGGTAATGGTGTCCGCGTTAGTGATGTCCAATATGGGCAGCTATACGGTACTGGCAGTGCCGGACATGCAGGGGGTAGAAGCAGAGCGTCCGGTTTTAGAAGGCACCGGAGAGGTAATCTTCGAAGAGGATTTTACCAATGCAGACAACTGGAGTACTTACAGTGGATGGGATTCTGGCACATGGTCAGTAAATGACCATACCTACACCGTTACAGAAGGCAGGGGAGACAAGGCGCTGGTGAAGGATCAGAACTTCAGCGATTTTGTTTACGAAGCCGATGTAACCGTGAATAACCAGCAGACAAATCTGGACGACAAGAGCAGTGCCCAGGCAGGTGTGCTGTTTCGCGTAACAAACCCAATCGATAATCATGGGGACGGATACAATGGTTATTATTTTTGCATCGATGCCCATAACGGAAGAGTAATGCTTGGTAAAGTATCCGGGACGAAATGGACGGAAATAGCAGCGAAAGAGACCACCATTGAATATGGAAAAACCTATCATGTAACGGTTGCCGTATCCGGAAACCATATTGTATGTTATATCGATTATGACGGAGAACACTATGCAAAACTGGATGTTACGGACAGCGACCATGGGGAAGGTACCATAGGATTTCGTAACTGGCTTTCCAGTGCATCTTTTGAGAATGTAAAGATTTCTGAATATACGGAACCGGAATTAGCAGGAGAGACTTACCAGAATCCACTGCTGGATAATTGTGCGGATCCGGACGTGTTATATTATAATGGAACCTATTATCTCTATCCAACAAACGCAGGGGCGGATGAAAACGGGATTAAAGTTTATACTTCTACGGATTTGGTGAACTGGACCGATAAGGGCTGGGCGCTGGAGAAGGATAATGTCTGGGGAAATACGCATTTCTGGGCACCGGATGTCATTGAGCGGGACGGCACTTTCTATATGTACTATACCGCAGAGGAACACCTTGGTGTAGCAACCAGCAAGTCTCCCCTGGGACCATTTACCCAGGAGAACCAGGTACCGATGCATACCGATATTAAGGAAATTGACGCCCATGCTTATATGGACGATGACGGACAGTATTACTTGTATTTTGTACGTTTTGACAATGGGAACCTCATATATGGTGCAAAATTAAATGATGATATGAAGACCATTGATGAATCCACATTAAAATGTATCCTGGTTCCCGAAGACGGCTGGGAAACATCCATGGGAAGAATAAACGAAGGTCCGTTTATGCTGAAAAAGGATGGCATTTACTATCTTACCTACTCCGGTGCCCATTTCCAAAGCCCGGGCTATGGATCCGGATATGCTGTCAGCAGTAATCCGCTGGGAGATTATACAAAGTACGAAAATAATCCAATTATGCAGTCAAACAGCCTTGCACATGGTACGGGACATCATGGGATAGTAGAGTCACCGGATGGCAAAGAGTTATTTATGGTGTACCATTGCCATAACAGCCTGGAAGCGGCAGATCCGAGAAAATTCTGTATCGACAGAATACAATTTACCCGGGATCAGGCAGGTGAAACAATCTTAGAAGTGAAAGGCCCTACCGTAACCAAACAACACGTTCCTTCCGGTGCGGTAAACGTGAATAACCTCATTTCCTTTACAAATCCGGATAACCTGAATATTACTGTTGAAGAGGGCAGTGCCCCGGATACATGGCAGCTGCCGGACAGCGTGAAAGGCTTAGTGACATCAAAAAGTGAGCCGGGAGTAACCTATACAGCTGAGATCCAGTGGGAGGAACCTTCCTATGAATCAGAAAACAATGGCAGCCAGGCAGTTATACAGGGGCATATCCTGCTGCCCGAAGGAATTGAAAACCTGGGAAATCTGAATCTGGATCTGGAAGCTGTGGTGAAGTTCACTTCCCAGCCGGTGGCAGAAAAAGAAGTCGTAAAAATGGAAGCTGAAAATGCGGTCATTACAGCACCTGCAAAAATAACGGAAAGAGGAGATGCTTCCGGCAAGAAGAAAGTAGGTATGATCGATAATGGCAATGCAACAGTAACCTTTGAGGTAAATGCAAAGACAGCCGGAACCTACCGGATTGATGTAGCTGCGGGCAGCGGTACGGATCAGCTAAACGCGTCCCATAAGTATTACATTAACGGGGATCAGGAAAATGCAGGAATTGTTAAATATCAGCCGTACGGATGGGATAACTGGAGACTCTATGCAATCGAAGCAGAACTGAATGCAGGAAAAAATACCATAACATTCACGCATTCCGGGGAAACAAACAGTTTTAGCGAATTGGATTATATCCTCTTCTATACAAGCAATCCTTCCATTGAGCAGATCAAACTAGATGGTAAAGATTTAGAGAATTACCAAAAAGATATACTTGAGTATGATGTGGATGTGGAAAGTCTGGACAATCTTCCGGAAGTAACAGCCGTATTAGGTGAGAAAGTGAGTGAAACATTTGATCTGACGATTACTCAGCCTACCAGAAAAAACCCGGTAAGTGAGATTACCCTTACGGGAAAGACAGATAAAACTTATCCTTTGACCTATACCCTGCATTTTTATGATCAGGATGCATTTACAAATCCAATCGTAAACTATGGGGCAGATCCATATGTTACCTATCAGGACGGTTATTATTACTACGTTAGGGTAAGTCAGGACAAAGCAATCTATGTTTCCAGAGCACCGGAATTAAACCGCATTGCAGCCACACAGCCGGTGGAAGTTTATCATCCCACAGGAACAGAACCATCGAGTGATTTATGGGCTCCGGAAATTCATTTTATCAATGGAAAATGGTACATCTATTATACTGCCGGAAAAGATGCTGACCACAGAATGTATGTGCTGGAAAGCAAAACAGATAATGCAATGGGCGCATATGAATTTAAAGGAAAGCTATCCCCGGATACAGACAGATGGGCTATTGACCAGACTGTTTTAGAGTACAATGGCAAACTATACGCAGTATGGTCCGGCTGGGAAGGAATGGTAAATGAAGAACAGCGGATTTATATTGCCGAAATGACAGATCCCTGCACCATTTCCGGGGAAAGGGTAATGCTTTCCAAGCCGGAATACAATTGGGAGCTGGATGGATTCCCAAGGATTAATGAAGGACCGCAGGTACTCGTTTCACCGGATGGTATTACCAGTATTATTTTCTCGGCAAGCGGTAGCTGGACGGATAATTACTGCCTGGGAAGACTGACCCTGAAAAAAGGCGGCGACCCGATGAATGCAAAAGACTGGGAAAAAGGAACAGAAGCAGTCTTTCAAAAAAATGCACCAAGTACTTATTCTACCGGACATGCCTGCTTTACCGTATCACCGGATGGAACAGAAAATTATATGGTATATCATGCTACAAAAGGATCCGGACAGAACTGGAACGGACGCGGTGTCCGCACACAAAAATTCACCTGGAATGAAGACGGAACACCTGATTTTGGAAAAGCAATCGCCTACGATGGAAAAGTAAACCGTCCTTCCGGAACACCGGTTATCCGGCGTGACCGTTATGAAGCAGAAGAGGGCGCATTAAGCGGCGGAGCAGTGATCTGTGATACCTATAATTCTTCAGGCGGACAGAAGATCGCCAATTTAACAAAAGAAAACAGCGGTACCACAATTCAGGTTCAGGCAGAAAAAGCCGGCGATTACAGACTTTATGTTGGCGCTGCTACCAAAAGTGATAATGCTGGAATGGAAGTAAAAGTAAATAATGGAGAGGCGTCTACTTGTAAAGCAATTCCATTTAATGCGGCAGACGCAGAAGGAATATGTCCGGATAACTGGACCGGTTATGAATTCAATGCAGAATTACATGCAGGTACCAATACCGTTTATATCGGCAAAACCAAAAGTCTGGAAGGGGTAGAGCTTGATTATCTGGATGTTGAATTGATCAGTGAGAAGATCCCGCCAGTAATTGTTGATAAATCAAAACTGCAAGGTATATATGATGTAAATAAAGATAAGAAGCAGTCGGATTATCAGGAAACCGGATGGGCAGCATTTGTACAGGAATTAAATAAAGCCAAAGAAATATTAGGCAATAAAGAAGCAACCCAGGAACAGGTGGATGCAGCAAAAACAGCATTAGAAACAGCGGCATCAAAACTGATTAAAAAAGTCCCTGTACCGGAAAAAGTAATGGTCAGCCAGCTGCGGTTTAATCATACAAAGCTTGGCATGAAAAAGGGAAGTACGGCTGCTCTGACAGTCAGTGTGCTGCCTGTGAATGCTTCCAATAAAAATGTGGTCTGGAGCTCCAGCAATCCAAAAGCGGCTGTAGTTAACAGCAATGGGCAGGTAACCGCAGTAAGCGGCGGAACGGCTGTAATCAAAGCTATTGCGGCAGACGGATCAAAATGCGAGGCAAGCTGTACGGTAACGGTAAATTACGAAGTGAAGTATTACTTAAACGGCGGAAAAAATGCAAAACAAAACCTGGCGAGTTATGATGGATCCAAAATAACCTTAAAGGCACCGCAAAAAGCCAGATATGCATTTAAGGGATGGTATAAAGACCGCAGGTTCAAGACAAAAGTGAAATACATCAGCAGCGGTGACTATACCCTGTATGCAAAATGGGAAAAAGTGAAAGTAAGCAAGCCGGCTGTCAAGACCTTGTCAGCGAAGAAAAAAGCATTTACCGTGAAGCTGAAGAAGAAAATCAGCGGAGCAAAAGGATACCAGATTGCCTATAGCACGGACAAGATGTTTAAAAAAGGTGTCAAGTATATAACGACTGGAAAAACGACAAAGTCTGTTACTAAATTGAAATCTAAAAAGACTTATTACGTTAAGGTAAGAGCTTATAAATTGGATTCCAGGGGTAAAAAGGTATATGGAAATTATAGTGCGTCAAAAGTAATTAAAGTGAGATAATAAGGACGAAACTGACAGGCAACATGTTTAAAAGACGGGGTATGTGAAAACATATCCCGTCTTTGGTGGTTTGTGGCTCTATTTATGTTTCGGATTCCATTCCCCGATCACTTCGTTAATGGTTCCCACAGTAACAAATGCTTTTACATCAATTTCACTGAGATATTCTAATAACTTAGCATATTCATTTCTGGAAAGTATGGTCTGCAGTTCCATTTTTTCTTCTTTGTTAAACCCACCGTAAGCAGGATAAAGAGTAACGCCCCGTTTGATCTCTTTTACGATGAACTCCTGGATTTCCAGGTATTTATCAGAAAGGATACAGACTCTCTTTTTCCGGTTAAAGCCGTCTATAAAGTAGTCAATTACAATGCCATTGGCATAGGTAGCTAAAATACTCATAACAACGGATTTGGTGTCGTAGACAAAGATGGAACTCACAGCTACACACATGCCGGTAAGAGTCATTGCCTTACCCATCTCAATATGTGTAATTTTATTCAGCAGTTTGGCAGCAATATCCAGTCCTCCGGAGGAGGCATTTACATGAAACAACATGGCAAGTCCTACACTGACAAGCAAAATGTAACAGAGCGTATCGATGAGGATATCTCCGGTTAAGGATTTTACATTGGGGAAGAACAATTCAAATAAGAATAAAAATACCGGCAGCAGTGCGGAAGTATAGACCGTCTTTGCACCGAATTCTTTTCCGATAAATATAAATCCAATGACCAGGAGTACCGCATTTAAACAAAACGTCATAACTGATATGGAAAACGGCAGGAAATTAGAAAGTACAATGACAAGTCCGGACAGGCTTCCTACGATTACCTTGCTTGGAATCATAAAGAAGTATACAGAAATGGCAATCAGCAGGGTGCCAAATGTGATTGCCGAATATTCTTTTAGTATTTTATTTGTTTTCATCTCAAAATCCCTCTTATCCTTTATTTGTTTGCTATATATCATCATAAAAGATATCAGGAGAAAAAGCAATCTACTTTTTTATGAAAATAGAAGATCATATTTTTATACTAATTATATTTATAAAAGTTCTTTCTAAAACTGTAAATGTCAGATATAATGTAGTTTAGATGAAAGTAACTGTGATCATGCATACCATGTATGTCAGTTATCTATGGGAAAGAGGAGAGGTATGAAAAATTTACTCAGAGAGAAAATAGTATTTAAATTATTCTTCATGTTATTTGTCAGTATATGTATTCCAATCATTATATTTTCGGCAATTTCCTATTACATGTCATACAGAAGCATTTATGACAGCTATATGGACAGTAAGGGAAACTTAAATAATCAGATTGCCCAAAATATAAAAGAAAACTTTAATGTGTTGAAGAGCCAGTCCATTGCCCTGTATAACTTTGAGAACATCTCCTATGTGCTGGACACGGACACGGAGAACCTTACCGAGGAATACATCAATAATTATAATTCCGTTTACGGGAGCCTGGTGAGCATCATACAGGGGAATTTCAAACTGGACTGTATCAGCATGATTGATCTGGGCGGTGAAGTAAAGTTCTTTTATGACCGGAATATGGCATCACAGAATCTGAAGACGGTGGCAGACGAAAGCTGGTTCCAGGATGCTATCGATGCAAATGGACGAGCTGTCATCGTGGCTCCCCATGAAAATACTTACACCAACTCCCGTGACCAGGTGGTTTCCGTCTGCCGTACCATTGTAAATCCATACAATGACAAAACAGTGGGCGTATTAAAAATTGATCAGAAAATGAAGACCTTTGAACAGATTTTTTCCAATGTAGAGAGAGAAGAAGGGGAAATAAATATTGTATACGATTACCAGGGAAATGTCTTTTATTCAAATGCCGATCTGGATGAGAATGAAATGAAGGATATTTTTAATAATAAAGGATTTAATGACCTGGGAAGTAAAAAAATCATTACCTGGGGAGAATCAACAGACAACTACTGGAAAATGGTATCTATCCTGGATTCTGAAAATATAGCGGCGAAGGCTGAATTTATCAAAAGGAACAATACCGTCCTCACCATAATTCTGTTTTTCGTATGCACAGCCCTTTCAATCATCGTGTCCGTTACCATTAATACTCCCATTCGAAAGCTGATTTCTTCCATTAAATCATTTCAGAATGGAAATATGTATGAGCAGGTGGACATTAAAAGAAAAGATGAATTTGGGTCAATCGCGAATGCATTTAATAATATGATTGCCAACATCCGAAATTTGATTAACAAAGAATATAAATTAGAATTGTTAAAAAAGCAGGCGGAATTTGAAAATTATCAGAGCCAGATCAACCCGCACTTTTTATTTAATACCCTGAATTCCATCAAGGCCGAGGCACTGCAGGGGGACAGCGGTAAGACGGCGGATATGATCCAGTACCTTTCCGATAATTTCCGATATTCCCTGAACCGGGGAGTATATATCGTTTCTTTCTTAGAAGAGCTGGAGTACATAGATAAGTACATCTATTTGCAGAAAATCCGGTTCAATGATAAATATACGATTATAAAAGAAATTGATGACGATGTTCTGGATAATGAGATTCCAAGGATGATCTTGCAGCCCATCATTGAAAATGCTTTTAAACATGGTTTGGAAAAATCCATACAGGAGGGACAAATAAAAATTGTGGCCCTGAATGTAAGGGATGAATTTAATATCTACATCTCAAATACCGGCAAGACGATTGAAGAAGAAAAGTTAAAAGAAATAAATGAACAGCTAGCAGTAAAAGAAGATCAATATGTGATGAAAAATAAAGATAAAGTCGGGATATTTAATGTGAATGCAAGAATCCGTTATTATTATGGGGAACAATACGGCCTGAAGTTTATCAGCAGTCATGATAATGAGACCACGGTCAGAATCAGATATCCAAAGGTGAAAGTGATAAAGGGGGAAGAATGAAATGAAGATACTGGTTATTGATGATGAAAGCCTTGCAAGGGACATTTTAAAAAGTCAATTGAATAAATTTCAATACTGGGATATTTTAATGGAGGACAATGGACAGGACGCATTAAGGACCCTGGAAAGGGAATTGCCCGATGTGGTTTTTCTGGATATCTGCATGCCGGAGATGTCTGGAATAGAGTTTATGGAGAAGGCAGATGCTTTACAAAAGGATATTATCTATATTATTCTAAGCGGTCATAATAAATTTGAATATGCCCAGCGTACCATGGAGCTTGGAGCATATAATTATCTGCTGAAACCCATAGACGATAAAAAGTTAAAAGAAGCAATGGATGCAGTAGAGGAGAAGCTTTCCATTATTCAATTTAAAAAGGAACAGTATGCGGAACTGAATAAAAGCAGGGCAAGAGCCAGGGAATTATTAAAAAAGCAGTATATCTACGATATCATATCCGGCAACAACAGTAATTCGGAAAAATACGGCAATGCATTTCGTGAGGAACCGGTACGACTTGAGAAAACGTTGTTTCAAATCTGCTGCTATACCATCAAAGATTGTTCTGATCAGGAAATTACCAGGGAAGATCAGGAGATTATTCAATTTGGCATTGAGAATATAACAAATGAAATTGCAAAAATGAATGTTATGAATGCCTGTTTCTTTTCCGATAAAAATATAAACGGAATCCTCATGAATTATGATTCTGCAAATAAAGATGATAAACTGATATACCAACAGCTGTTTGATAATATCCGCCGGTATATCAGCTATTTTAAACAAGCAGAGCTGACCTTTGGAGTTGGCAGGGAAGTATCCGGATTACAAAGAATACAAGAGGCGTATACTTCCGCAAAAGATACGGTGAATAAGAGGCTTATACTGGGAGGCGGTGTGATATATTTCGCATCCGAGGAACAGACCAGTGCCAGGAAAAACAGTGATGCGGGTCAGATACTGGAAGAAGCAATTATAAAAAGTTTATATCAGGGTGATATCGGGCAGATTAAAAAATATGTGGATGATTTGTATGCGCCGTTTCTTAATTTAATGCTGGCGGATGTAAAAAAATTAAATAAAATGCATCTGAACCTTTTTGTGCTGCTGCATAAAGAACTGGAAAAAAAGGAGATTGACAGTTCCAGGGTATTGGATAATGAGTTTTCCCTCTATAATAAGATACAGACGTTCGACACGATAGAAGAGATGAAGGCCTTCCTGCTTGAAAAAATTTTATTGTGTATGAAGGCATTGGAACAACAGTCCGGGCTTGGAAATGAAAAAATTATAATCCGGGCAAAAGAATACATCGAACAGAATTTGGGATTTCATCTTACGCTGGAAAGTGTGGCGGAACATGTTAATTTCAGCCCGGCGTATTTTAGTAAGTTTTTTAAAAATGAAGAAGGGCTGAACTTTATAGACTACGTGAATAAGGTTCGGATCGAAGAAGCTAAGCGTCTGTTAGACCAAAATGCGAAAACAGCGGATATCTGTGATAAAATTGGATTTGCGGATGTGAAGCATTTTTATAAGACATTTAAAAAATGGGAGGGAATTACACCCGGACAATATAAGAAAGGGTAATATAAAAAGACCATAAAAGAGAGGAATCCAACGCCGTAAGCAGTGGGATTCCTCTCTTTTGTGGATATATTTCATATTGGGATAAAATAACCCACTGTTTATTAAAAATGACCTATTTCAGGAAATACACTTAATTCGATATAATATGGTTAGATCCAAAAAACGAAAACATTGGGAGGTATTAAAGTATGAGAAAGAGAATCTTATTACTGGCTTTAGCTGGGATCATGGCGGTAAGTGCAGCAGGCTGCTCAAAAGGAGCAGAGACGAAGGGAACAGATGCAAAAGGAGCAGAGAGTCAGTCAGCTGAAGGAGCAAAGGAAACCGGCAGTACCACAGAGCAGACCACAATCCGGTTTGTGTCATGGATGACCGGTGGGGAAGACAAGGCATTCATTGAGAAATTCATGGAAGAGAACCCGGATATCAAAGTAGAGGTTGAGGCAGTGGACGGCACTAATTACGATAAGCTGTTAAAGACCAGACTGATTTCCGATGATGCTCCGGATGTCTTTTTAATTCAGCCGGCACAGTATGAAAAGTTCGTCAAAGAAGGATATCTGATGGATGTAAGCGACCGCCCGTCAAAGGAAACCCTGGCAAAATCCAAATCTCTGGAAGATTTGTATACAATCGACGGCAAACAGTACGGCTTTCCTGTCTGCACCCAGGGAGGACCAGACCCCATCTTCTATAATAAAAAGTATTTTGAAAAATTAAATCTGGAAGAGCCAAAAACCATGGAGGACCTGTGGGCAGCGTCTGATAAAATAAAAGCAGACGGTGTGGAACCATTTGTATTTGGGGATAAAGATGCATGGACTTTTGAAATGTTTTTCAGAAGCAGACAATTTGGTGATTACTTAAAAGACACACCGGAATGGGGACTTGCACTTTACAACGGGGACAAACAGGCATCCGAGCTGTTCAAAAAAGAATTCGAACTGGCGGAAAAAATGTGCCAGGAAGGATATATAGGAAAGTCTTCCCTGACCATGACTTACCCACAGTCCGTTACCTACTTTGTAGAGGGAAAGGCCGCAATGCTGCCACAGGGAACCTGGGTGCCAGGACTGGATGAGATTAAAAATGCGGACCCGGAAAAATTTGAACTGGGATGCTTTATCACTCCGGTTGACGAAACAGACGGCAAAATATATATGACCGGCTCCTCAGACAGAAGTATTGTAATTTCGGCCAACACCAAAAATGCAGAAGCAGCCGGAAAACTGTATGACTGGTTTACGAAGGAAGAAAATTTAAGTGAATATCTGACCTCCCAGTCCTTAACCAATTTCCTGCCAATCGATTATAAAGTGGATCCGGTACTGGAAAGCTACGTAGCAGCATTATCCAGTGATAAATATGAAATCATCATGAGCCAGAAAGCGACCATGCCGGCAGGATTTATGACCATGATGGAAAACGGACTGCAGTCTATACTGGCTGGATCGCCTGCGGAGACAGAACTGCAGAAGTTAAATACAGAATTTGAAAAAATAAAATCATCGGTAGTTGTGTCTGAATAGGTGATTGTTCTTAAGAAGGTGAAAAGAAAACGATGAATAGGTTCGCATAGTTTTAAAGGCGCACGAAACACGTAACGCTGTACTAGCCTTTATGAAACATGTGCAAGGGGGAAAAGAATGAAAAAAACATTTCGTAGATTAATAGCAGTGTTATTAAGCATCTGTGTAGTATTATCTGTTGGTTTGACGGAAAATGTGACGGTTCTGGCGGGCCAGGCTAAGACCGGGAAAACGCTGCCCACAACTCAGGCAGAAGTATGGAAGCGGACGGATATTATCCTGACCAGTGATAAGGAATATACTAATCCATACCTGGATGTTGAGATTGATGCAGTGTTTGAACATACAGACGGAACAAAAATTCATTTATATGGCTTCTGGAATGGAGAAGATGAGTGGCGCGTGCGTTTTTCACCTACTAAGACAGGAACCTGGAGCTATACCATTACCAGTTCGGACGCAGCCAATACAGGGCTGCATAATGTATCCGGCAAGGTAGAGGCTGTGCCAAACACAGGAAACACAGATCTTGACCGACACGGTTTTGTACGCATCAGCGACAATGGAAGATATTTTACATACGATGACGGAACACCTTTTTACTGGCTGGGGGATACCAACTGGCAGGCACCGAACTATGTTTCCACAACCCAGTGCAACTATCCGGACTGTAAATGCCAAAACCAGTTTCAGCATGAAGTAGATGACAGACTGGATAAAGGGTTTACCGTATACCAGACTTACTTTGACAGCGGTGAAAATGATGGGGGCGGTCAGCTTGCTACAACAAGTGAGCCAAGCTTATGGCTGGATAAATACAACACCATTAATCCGGATACATTTACGGACAAGATAGACGGCATGTTTGATTATCTGGCAGATAACGGTATGGTGATTGCACTTGGTTACGGTGTGCACAGCCATACGGTGAATGGCATGGGACAGGAAGCAGTTGAGCAGATTTCACGTTATCTGACTGCGCGATATGCCAGCTATCCGGTGGTATGGATTACCGCTCAGGAGATTACCGGAGAACCCCATTATAATGTATGGAAAGCCTCAGCTGAAATCGTAGATAAAGGTGACGGGTACAATCATCCCCAGGGAGCGCACATGTTTCCCATGGACAACAATAATGCCTATCCCAGAGATTTGGATAAACAGCCCTGGCATGAATGGTGGGGGTTGCAAAATGGACATGGCCCCACACAGCAGGGCAAGGATTTCTATAAGAGCTACTGGGATAATGAGAAGGTAAAGCCTTTCCTGGAATTAGAGGCAAACTATGAAGATATAACCTGCGGTGGTTTCAATGGATATGATGCATCACGTATCTCAGCATGGCGCACGAATCTTTTGGGCAGCTATGGATTTACCTATGGAACTACAGGTGTCTGGGCAAATAGCTACTCCACAGCCGGAAATATGGGGTGGTATGGGAGTTTTAGCTTTGAACCTTGGTATATGGGGCTGGATAAACCAGGATCATTTGAAATGACATATCTGCGCAAATTTTTTGAATATGTAAGGTTTTATGAACTGATTCCCCGGTTCAATGATACAGCGTATTCAAATTGCACAGCGGAAAATAAAGTAGTGGCATCTACCGAAGATGGGAAAACCTATGTGGCATATTTTTATAATAAGGATTTATCTACCGGTCTCTTGTCAGCCCTGAATACGGATGAAGTGTATACAGCACGCTGGTATAATCCATTAACCGGAAAGTTTACAGATGCGGGAGATGGTATCACGGCGGCAGATGGAACGTATGAGATTCCAAAGAAGCCAACTACCGGGGATTGGGTATTTTTACTGACCAGCGATGATCTGGGAGCATATGAAACAGAAGCAATATATGATGATCCGTATATTTCCCATCGGGAAAATCTGGCGGTTGGAGCTTCAGCTACTGCAAGCTCAGATAATAGCGATCTTATAAGCTTTGCCCCGGATTGTGCAGTTGATGGAGATTATGCTACCTATTGGTGTGCAGACAGCGGAGACATGCCCCAATGGCTGGAAATCGATATGGGTGATCCGAAATCATTCCAGGAAATAAATATCCTGATGCACAGAGGAATGAGTACAAGAACGGAAAAGGTTTCTTATAATCTTAAAGGTTCTCTGGATGGAGAAAACTGGGAGGAGGTCTTTGCAGCAACCGATCAAAAACCGACGGTAGTTAAAAATATGGATCGTTTACGCATCACCAAGGAGGGTACCTACCGTTACCTCAGACTGGAATATACAGACATTACATCAAACTGGGCAGCCGTGTATGAAGTTGAGGTATTTGCAGACAAGTCACCGGAAGAGGAAACAGACGAACTGGAAAATCTGGCAAGTTTTAGCATTGCAGAGTCAGGTTCAGCATCCAGTGATTCCACGGCAGATAAGGCAGTGGATGGCAACTCATCAACCTGGTGGTGTGCGGACAGCGGGAATATGCCTCAATGGCTGAGCGTAGATTTAAAGGAAGAACAGACATTTAATAATATCAATATGTATATGTATGGAGGCACGTCTTCTGTAGACTATACAATTCTTGGTTCCAATGATAAAGAAGACTGGCAGCCGCTTTATAAAGGAGTGGATGAGAAACCGGAACAGGCAGCAAACTCACAGTCTGTTGTTTTGGATATACCCGCAGCAGGTACCTATAGGTATCTGAAGGCAGAGTTTAACAAGGTAGAAGGAAACTGGGCAACGATTGTAGAATTAGAGGTTTATAACGATCCTGCATTTTCAAATGTCAATCATGCGGCGGATGCACAGGTAACAGCAAGTTCAGCTTCTGCCCCAGTGAGCGCACCGCCCAAATCGGCAGATGGGGACAATACTACCTACTGGTGTGCAGGCAGCGGTAATATGCCCCAGTGGATTGAGTATGATTTGGGTAAAAGCAGAAAAATTGGTTTTATCAATATGTATATGGTTGGAGGAACGTCTGTTGTCAGCTATCGGCTGGAAGGGTCAGAGGATGGAAACAACTGGAGTCTCATAACAGAAGAAACAGACAAAGAAACCATAAATAAAGGTGGTCTGTCCCTTGTGGAGATACTAACAGACTGTAATTACCAGTACCTTAAGCTGACATTCAATGATGTTCAGGGAAATTGGGCTACAATGTCTGAGTTTGAGGTATATAGTGAAGCAATTGCGCCGCCGGAAGATGATGAAGTTCCGCAGTATGAAGGAGTTGTGCAGACTCCGCTGGTAAAAAGTGTCGGCAGTGGCATTTACACGGAAGACGGCATTTATTCAAATACAGATTCTGGTTTATTTGATGGTGATCCCCATATGGAATGGGTACCATACGCTCCTATTGGTTCACAGACCATATTAATGGATCTGCTGCAGGAAAACGGGCTGCACGGCATCGTGGTTAAACTTGGAAATGGTGCGTATCTGCCGAAATACCGGATCGAAGGATCAAATAACAAAACAGACTGGACGATACTGGCAGATGCAACATTACGTGATCCTCAGGTCTTCCAAAAGGATGGCGGACAGGCTGTTTATGAAACACTTGCAGGTCAATACCGGTATGTGAAGCTGTTGTGGCTCAATGCACCAAACAATTCCACGAACAAACAGATTGCTGAAATTGAACTGTATGCTGATCTGGCAACTCCGGATCATCCACAGCCAACACAGACGGATGAAATGCAGACTCTGTATAGTGACTGGAAAATAAAGAATAACAGCAGACAAATATATACAAATGCCAGCTGGGAAGAATTACAGGTACAGCTTCAGGCAGCAGGCAGACTGCTGATGGACCCGTATGCCGCTTCCGCAGATGTGAATGGTGTCACGAATGCGCTAACGGCAGCTGTAAACGGATTAGAGGAAAAGAGTGACAAAATAGATCTGCAGGCATTAGTACGTACCGCAGAGGGAAAACAGGCAAAAGATTATACACCCGAAAGCTGGAAAGTATTCGCCCGGGCGCTTGAAAATGCCAGGAGTGTACTGGCTGTTTATGATGCCGGAAAGCAAACCGTTGACAAGGCATACGTCTCCTTATACCAGGCGGATCAGGCACTTGTACGTGTTACTGTCAAGCCAAATCCTCCGGCAGAACCGGTGAAAGTGGGCAGTATCAAGCTTAATAAGGTCAGTGACAGGCTGTTTGTCAAAGACAGAATGAAGCTGAGCGCTTCCGTAAGTCCGGCAGATGCCAAAGACCGCACAGTTACATGGTCCAGCAGCAATTCCTCAGTAGCAGCGGTAGATGCATCAGGAAATGTGACAGCAAAGAAAAAGGGAACAACTGTCATTACAGCCAGAGCAATGGATGGAAGCGGTAAAAGTGCAAGCTGCAATATAACGGTAGTAAAGGCGGCGGTAAAACTCAATGCAAAATCCATTCCGCTGCAATTGAAAAAATCAACGAAGGCGATTAAAGCGTCCGGTTTACAAAAAGGCGATAAAATTAAGAGCTGGACCAGCTCCAAAAAGTCAGTGGCAGCCGTAGATAAAAAAGGAAAGATTACAGCGAAGAAAACGGGAAAAGCAACCATCACGGTCACAACCCGTAAGGGTGCATCCGCAAAGCTTACCGTTAATGTGGTAAAGAGCAAAGTTACAACTAAGAGTATCAAGGCAGATGTATCAAAACTGACCTTGGCAAAAGGCAGATCCCGAAAACTGAACGTGACAAGAAATCCAGTTACGGCAACAGAAAAAATTACTTTTGAGACTTCTGACAGAAGAGTAGCAAATGTTAATAAGAGTGGTAAAATCACGGCTAAAAGGAAGGGAGAAGCGAGAATTACAGTAAAGACAGCCAATGGCAAGATCTATAAAGTGAAAGTGAACGTAAGATAAATCTATATTTACATCAGGCACCGGGCAGATTGAACCGGCAGCTGTCAGGCAGACATATTATTTTATGAAAAATGTATAAGTTGATGCGGCCACTTAGCTGGTCGCATTTCTTATGTACTTGAAGCCATGCCGCTTCCTGCTGTGATAAAATAACCCACCTTTTATTAAAAATGACCTATTTCGGCGAATGCCTGTTATTCGCTATAATATAAGCAGATCAACAAACAACAAAAAATATAAACAGGAGGTAGTCAGATGAAAAAGAAAATCACATCAATCATTTTAGCCGCAATTATGGTCACCAGCGTTGCAGCTTGTGGTAAAGAAGCAGTTACAAATAAGGCATTCATTGGGAAATTCATGGAAGAAAACCCGGATAACGGTGGTTGTATCCGAATAAAAAATGTTTGATAAGAAGGTGAAAATGTGAACAGTAAAAGAGAAAAGATATATGGAGTATTTGCAACAATACCGGCATTGATACTCTTTTTAATATTTACGTATATTCCATTGCTGATGACTTTGGGATATTCCGTGACAGACTGGAATGGATTCAGTAAGAATTTTAATTTTGTAGGGATTGATAATTTCGTTCAGGTATTCAAAGATACCGAAGTGCTTCAGACATTTGGCAATACAATGTATTTTACCGTATTGGTAGTAGTAATCGGCCTTGCCTTACAGCTGATGCTGGCAATATTTTTATTTGAAAAACTGAAGGGCAGAAATGTACTGAGAGCAATTATTTATGCACCCTGTATTATCAGCCCGGTCATTGTATCCCTTACCTGGGTAAACTTTTTCCAGTACGCCGGAATCATTAATGAAGTGCTGTCTAAGCTTGGATTAGAGGGGCTGCGGGTGGATTGGCTGGGAGATGTCAGCATCGTGAAAAATGTATTGATTTTCATCAATACCTGGCAGTGGGCAGGATACGGTATGATAATCTTCATGACGGGCTTAAGCAGTATTTCCCAGGATGTATACGAAGCCGGCATGTTAGACGGTGCCTGTGGATTTAAAAAATTCAGGTATATCACACTGCCTCTGTTAATGCCATCAGTAACCGTTAACGTATTTATTTCCATCACAGGAGCGCTGAGACTGTTCGACCTGCCTTTTGTTATGACAGGAGGCGGACCGATTAATGCCAGCAAGACAATCAGTATGACAATTTATGATAATGCTTTTCTATATGAAAGATTTGGATATTCAAGTGCGATCGGCGTTATTTTCTTCCTGATTATAGCTACGGTTACGGTGATCCAATTGAAAATAACCAGAAGCAGGGAGGTGGAATATTAAGATGGTTCGAAAAAAAACAATATTAACGGTTTTAAAATATATTTTCATCTATATGATTGCATTATTGATTATTCTGCCGATCTTATACATGTTTTTATCCTCCTTCAAGAACCCGGGAGAGGTGAACAAAATGGTTTCCCTCCCCTCCGGATTCTACCTGGAGAATTACAAAGCGGTATTTCAAAATGATACGGCGGTGAGAAGTTTTGCCAATTCCGGTATTATATCGATCTTTACCATAGCCATTGATATTCTTCTATGCGCTTTGGCATCCTATGCGATGGCAAGGAGAAAAGAAAAATATTTTTCCTTTCTTTACTTATTATTCTTAAGCGCCATGATGATTCCGGTAGTAGCCAATCTGCCTTCCATTTACAGTATTATCCTGAAATTTGGCTTAAAAGATACCAAGACGGCGTTAGTGCTGATTTATGCAGCCACCCAGATCCCCATGGGAATTCTTTTATTCACAGGATTCATTAAGGGGATTCCCAGAGAACTGGATGAAGCGGCAATTATTGACGGATGCGGATATTTACAGCGGTTTTTCAAAGTTCTGTTTCCACTTATGAAACCGGTTATGGTCACTTATGCGCTTACCACTTTGGTATATGTATGGAACGATTTCTTAATGCCTCTTATGGTCATATCATCCGAGAAGAAAAAACCAATTACCCTGGCTGTTTACTCTTTTGTAAATGAACATCAGACGAATTTCGGTGCAATCTACGCAATGCTGGTTGTTGCAGTAGTGCCGCCGATCCTTCTTTTCATCCTGCTACAGAAACAGTTTTATCAGGGAGGAGCAGCAGGAGCAGTCAAGGGCTAAGAGAGTCAGAGAAAGAACATCTGATGGAATGGGTGGACATACAGTAGGAATCTCCCGGGGCAATGCGTAAGGCGCTGCGGTCAGCCGTTTCCGAGAATTGGGTGTTGTCTGGTAAATCCAGGCATTCACAATTCATTACATTAGTTGAAACAATTAATATTTAATACAGAAAGGAATTACATATGAATAAACAATACGAAGTAGCAGCATATTATTTCCCAAATTATCACTATGATGACAGAGTGCAGGAATGGCACGGGGAAGGATGGAATGAATGGGAGCTGGTAAAAAATGCAAAGCCCAGATTTGAAGGACATGTGCAGCCCAAGATACCTCTCTGGGGATACGAAAACGAGGCAGATCCCAGAGTGATGGAGAAAAAGATTGAAGCGGCGGCAAGCCATGGACTAAGTGCATTCATATTTGACTGGTACTGGCATAAAGAAGGGCCATTCCTGGACAGATGCCTGGAAGAAGGATATCTGCAGGCAGAGAATAACAAAGATTTAAAATTTGCAATTATGTGGGCAAATCATGACTGGCTGGAAATACATCCTGCCACCAGATTTCAGCCTTATCCGGTGAGAATGAAAGGCGAAGTCTCTGAAGAAGTATTTATCCAGGCAACAGACCACATAATCGATACCTATTTTGTACATCCATCCTATTGGAAAGTAGAAGGCAGGTTATATTTTTCGATCTATGAAATGATGAGCCTCGTAAAAGGTCTGGGAGGACTTGAGAACACAAAGAGGGTATTAGAAGAACTTCGGTCAAGAGTGAGGGAGAGAGGGCTTGGCGAACTGCACTTAAACGCTGTAGTATGGGGAATCGAAACCCTTCCTACGGAAAATACTCTGACCAATCCCAATGAAATCATCGAATATTTGGGAATAGACAGTGTCACCAGCTATGTATGGGTTCACCATATCGAATTCGAACATTTTCCGGACACTTCCTATAGAAAAATGAGGGAAATATGCAAAGATGAGCATGCCAGACTGCAAAATCAGTATCCCCTTCCCTATATTCCAAATGTGACCGTAGGCTGGGATTCCACACCGAGAACCGTGCAGACAGACCGGTTTGACAGTATCGGCTATCCATATTATCCGGTGTATATGGATAATACCCCTATGGAATTTGAAAAAGCGCTGTATGATGCGAAAGAATTCCTGGATAAATCAGAAAAAAGCTTCAATATTTGTACGATAAATGCATGGAATGAGTGGACGGAAGGAAGCTACCTGGAACCGGATACGGTAAATGGAATGGCTTATCTGGATGCCATTAAGAAGGTTTTTGGTGATAAATAAATGTATGTATCCCTCCTCATATCCGAGGGGGGTTATATATTTTCTATAAGTTTTTCAAATAAGACTTCTCTACAAAGTTAATAATCTTATAAAGTCCCATGGCGATAATGCAAAGTATAACAATGCTCATAATAACCCAATCCAACTTAAAAACCTGACTGCCATATATAATCAGGTAGCCAAGTCCCTGCTTGGAACCGATAAATTCACCGATTACCACACCAACCAGGGCAAGACCGATATTTACCTTCATGACACTGATAATGGTAGGAATGGTGCTTGGAAGAACGACACGCAGCAGGACGTCTTTTTTCGTGCCCTGCAGAGTGTAAATCAATTTTATTTTATCCGGAGATACTTCTTTAAATCCGGTATATAGATTTAATATTGTACCGAAGATCGCTACCGAAATTCCGGCTACAATAATTGTTTTCATATTTGCACCCAGCCATACGATTAAAAGTGGAGCCAGCGCTGATTTTGGAAGGCTGTTTAAAACGACCAGGTAGGGTTCTAATATTTCAGAAAGTTTTTTGCTGAGCCATAACAGTACGGCAGTTGCGATTCCCAGCAGAACTACTAAAGCGAAGCTGATCAGTGTTTCTGCTAGCGTAACGCCAACATGGAGGAAGATGGATTTATCCTGAACCATGGAAATAAAGGTATTTAATACCCGTGAGGGGCTGCTGAAAATAAAGCTGTCGATGATGCCAAGTCTTGCAGTGATTTCCCAAAGCGCAATAAACAGTACTAAAATAAGAATCCGCATGATTGTTACCATGCGTTTATGGTGAAGCCGCTGTTTTAAATATTCTTTTTGATTGACAGAAGCGTTATTCATTTACATTCAGCTCCTTCCAGATTTGATTGAAATAATCTTTGAATTCAGGAGCGTTTCGGGATTTCATTGGAGTACGGTCTTCGATACTCATATGAACCGGTATAATGCTTTTGATTTTTGCCGGCCGTTTGGTAAGAACGATAATGCGGTCTGCAACGCTGATTGCTTCCGACAGGTCGTGGGTAACCAGAATAGCGGTTTTGTGGGCTTTCTTTAGAATAGAAGAAATATCATCACATACGGATAGGCGTGTCTGATAATCAAGAGCAGAAAAAGGTTCATCTAAAAGCAGAAGTTCCGGCTGCAGTGCCAGTGTACGAATCAGTGCTGCACGCTGACGCATTCCGCCGGATAGTTCGGAAGGCTTTTTATCCTTAAATTTGTATAATCCATAATCTTTCAGCATCTGGTCAACCATTGCTTTACTTTCATCTGTAATTTTTTTCTGAATCTCCAGACCCAGGAGAACATTGCGGTAAATTGTACGCCATTCAAACAAATGGTCTTTTTGGAGCATATAGCCTATATTCGTATGAGCTTCTTTTACATCTTTCCCATTTAGGAGAATGGAACCGGATTCAGGCTTTAAGAGTCCGCTGATTAAGGAAAGCAGAGTAGATTTGCCGCAACCGCTGGGACCGACAATAGCGATGAATTCGCCGTCATTCACCTGAAAGGAGATATCAGATAAAGCATAAGTTTCTCCGCTTACACTATGATAGGAAAAGTTCACGTCTTTTAGTTCTAATAAGGTCTGCATTTCGTACCTCCTATATTGTTATATCATAGTGTATGAAAATGACGCCGAAATGTTCAAGAATTCAGAGTAAGAGAAGCTTCAATCAATTGTTTTGCACCATAAGAACCCAGGACAGGAACATCTTCTGGATGGGTACAGTCTGTAATGCCTTTATCAAAAAGCACATTGATATTCATGGGGAACTCATCATCACCCTCCCAGAGAATATAGGTAATGGCAATCAGGGGAAACAGCTGCAGGCGTACCGACGCATCCCCATAAGTGCAGATAGTACCGTGAAGTGCTTTCCCGGCCTGTATAAACCAGTCTGTGTGCCCTTCAAATGCTTTCTTCAGGGGCGGAATTGTCTCGCGAATAAAAGCAGCCTCAAAGTGGCTGACACCGCGGATGGAATGAAAGGGAATTTCCTCTCCGGTAACTGCAGCAGTATCTTTGGCATAAATCAGATAGTGGATCAGCAGCAAACGGGTATGCACCGGAATTTCCAGATCCGGACAAGCCTGGTCAAAGATGCTTCCGTCCGAGATACTGACCATATAGCATTTATCCAGAACCGGCAGCAGCAGGTATTGTCCATCCCCGGAAAATGCAAGCCCGGTTCTAAGTGCAAGTTTCTTAAAATCCATGTGCAGGAAAATCTGACGGTCGTGTTCAAAGACCAGTTCATAGTTGTCAGTATTTTTTTGTTTTATTTCCATAAATAGTTCTCCTTAATTAAATATTTAATGTAGGTAAAAAGGTAGTATTCTTGTATTTTAGTTTAGCATAAGAAGAGATACGTGTATAGACTTTTACATCCAAATCAGGATAAAGTTACGATAAGTTCTCCCCAAAACCTCCCCACATTTCTTGCCCTTTCTCCCATTTAATGATATAATTGCCAAATCAATAAACCAGAAAATGATAACTGGTGTACCTCATACTACCAAAACCATATTAGAGCCTGTTTAAAATATCACTAAACCAGAACGGGAATTTTGGAACAAGTAATATTCAGGATTTTAAACAGACTCTGGAAAGCAGAGTTGATTTATGAAATATAAAAAACAAATCTTTATTACACTATTCCTGGTAATCCTATGCTCCTTTTCCATAACCGGAGCAGCAGCCGGCAGGGGAGGGCGCAGAGCGGACAGAAGAGCCGCCAGTAAAAATGCGTGGACTGTTCAGCAGTACGGCAGTGACAGTGATGGAAGTCAGTCTATGTTCTATACCATAAGCAATCGTAAAGGAAAATTAATCGTCATAGACGGTGGATGGAAACAAAACGAATCCCGGGTACGCAGTGCCATTCAAAGGCTTGGTAACAATGTGGATCTTTGGATTATCACCCATCCCCATCCGGATCATGTGGGAGCTTTTAATGCAATCGTATCCAATCCTCAGGGGATTCGTATCCGGAAGGTTTTAGCCCCTAAGATTAATCCGGCAGTTTATCAGAAATATGCCCAGGAGTGGGATGAATACAGCATATTTGAAGAGTTTAACGGCATCATGTCCGGTGCCGGAAATCTTCAGTACATAAAAGGAGGGGATACGATAGATATTTCCGGACTCAGCCTTCAGTTCTTCAGTTCCTATGATGGCAGATTAGAGAAAACCAGCAAGGATATCTGCAATGATTCTTCCCTTGTATTTAAAGCTGCCTACAATGGAAAAAGTATGATTTTTACCGGGGATATTAATTCCAGACGCGCAAATATGCTGGTGAAAAAGTACGGGAAGAAACTTAGGTCTAACTATTTACAGGCTCCCCATCATGGAAATAATAATAAGAGAGAACGGTTCTTCAAGGCAGTGAGGCCCCGGGTAACATTTATAGATGCGCCCTCCTGGCTCCGTAAATTCCCGGCTGTGAAACATAATATATCCGTTTTGAAAAAGCAGGGAAGCAGGATTATAACCTATGGTTCTTCAAGGAGAACGGTAAAGTTAAAATAGTTACCTGCGTCTTTATTGGGAATAGAAACTTTATGGACTACCAACATCAGAAAGTGATTAAGAGAAGCCGGAGATTATCAGAAATAGTCCGGAGATAAGGAGAGTTTATGAAAAATTTGCAGGAAATGTCAAATGAAGAGTTATGGGAAATATTCCCCATTGTACTGGAGGATTATAATCCCCAATGGAAGGACTGGTACCAGAAAGAACAGGAAATCATCATTAATGCTGCAGGGAAAAATAACGCAGCCAGAATTCATCATATAGGAAGTACTTCGGTCTACGGTTTGCGTGCCAAACCAACCGTTGATATCTTGTTGGAAATAAGAAAAGAATGCGATTTGAATTTACTCATTTCGAATCTGGAAGAGGCCGGATATATGTATTCACCCCAGCCCCATAAACCTGCACCCCATATGATGTTCCAAAAAGGCTATACGCCCTTGGGATTTGAAAAGGAAGTGTATCATTTACATATACGCTACCAGGGAGATTGGGATGAAATCTATTTTCGGGATTATCTTCGGATTCATTCAGACGCTGCGGCAAAATATGCAGATCTCAAGGATAGACTGAAAAAAAAATATGAACATGACAGGGATGGATATACCTTTGCGAAGTCAGAATTTGTAAAAAATATCACGGCATTGGCAAGAGAAGAGAAGAAACGAAATTACCAGAAAGAACTGGATCAGGAAATAGAGAAGATCAAGAGAGACGATAAAGTTCCAACTTTGCTGCTTCACAGCTGTTGTGCCCCTTGCAGCAGCTATGTTCTGGAATATCTTTCAAATTATTTTAAAATTACCGTATTCTACTATAATCCTAACATTTATCCACAGCAGGAGTATGAGAAAAGAGTGCTGGAACAACAGCATTTTATTCAGAGCCTTCCGGCGAAGTATCCGGTAGAATTCTGCGGGGGACGCTATGAGCAGGATGAATTTTACAGCGGTATTCGCGGGCTTGAAAAAATCAGAGAGGGCGGGGAGCGCTGTTATGCCTGTTATGAGTTGCGGCTTCGTGAAACAGCACGGATTGCAAAACAACAGGGATATGATTATTTCACCACTACATTGTCCATCAGTCCTTTAAAAAATGCAGTGAAGCTAAACGAAATCGGAGAACGCCTGGCGGCTGAAATACAGGTTCCGTATCTGGTATCTGATTTTAAGAAGAAAAACGGATATAAAAGATCCATCACACTTTCCGGCCAGTACGGACTTTACCGGCAGGATTATTGCGGCTGTATTTTTTCTAAAAAAGAAAGAGATAATCAGTGAATATACAATCAAAAATATTGTATAAATATAGAATTTATGGTAGACTTATAGGCAAATCCGGCAGATTTATGCGGACATACAGATAAAAGAAAAAGAAATGAGGAAAATATTATGGCACAGTTATGGGGCGGACGCTTCACCAAAGAAACAGATCAGTTAGTGTATAACTTTAATGCATCAATTTCCTTTGACCGGAAATTTTACAAACAGGATATCGAAGGAAGCAAAGCACATGTGACAATGCTGGCAAAACAGGGAATTCTTACACCGGAAGAAAAGGAAGAAATCATCGGGGGCTTAAATGGTATCCTGGCAGATGTGGAAAACGGAACCCTGGAAATTACGGATCAGTATGAAGACATTCACAGTTTTGTTGAAGCAAACCTGATTGACCGTATTGGAGATGCAGGTAAGAAACTTCATACGGGGCGAAGCCGTAATGACCAGGTTGCCCTGGATATGAAACTCTATACCAGAGACGAGATTTTAGAGATGGATGCATTACTGAAGAACCTCTTAAATACGCTGCTTAAAATCATGGAAGAGAATACCAGGACTTATATGCCGGGATTTACTCATTTACAAAAAGCACAGCCCATTACCCTGGCTCATCATGTAGGTGCTTATTTTGAAATGTTCAAAAGAGACCGGTTAAGGTTATTTGATATATATAAGAGAATGAATTATTGCCCACTGGGTTCCGGTGCACTGGCTGGTACTACTTATCCGCTGGATCGTGATTACACGGCTGAACTGCTGGAATTTGACGGACCTACTTTAAATAGTATGGATTCAGTGGCTGACAGAGATTATGTAATTGAATTATTGTCTGCCATGTCTACAATCATGATGCATCTGAGCCGTTTTTCAGAGGAAATTATCATCTGGAATTCTAATGAATATCAGTTTGTGGAGCTGGATGACGCTTACAGTACCGGAAGCAGTATTATGCCCCAGAAGAAAAATCCGGATATTGCAGAACTTGTACGGGGAAAGACTGGCCGTGTTTACGGTGCGCTAATGTCGATTCTGACCACAATGAAAGGAATACCCCTTGCATATAATAAAGATATGCAGGAGGATAAAGAGCTTACCTTTGATGCAATCGATACCGTCAAGGGCTGTATTGCATTATTTACCGGTATGGCAGCTACCATGCGGTTCAATAAAGCAGTTATGGAAAATAGTGCGAAAAATGGCTTTACCAATGCTACGGATGCAGCAGACTATCTGGTAAATCATGGCGTACCTTTCCGTGATGCCCATGGGATCGTGGGACGTCTGGTACTCTACTGTATTGAAAAAAATATAGCGCTGGATGATATGAGCCTTTCGGAATACAAAGAGATCAGCCCTGTTTTTGAAGAGGATATCTATGAAGCAATCAGCATGAAGACCTGCGTGGAAAAGAGAATAACGATCGGTGCTCCTTCTGAAGAAGCAATGAAGAAAGTCATCGCCCTGGAAAAAGAATATTTGCTGAAAAATTAAAAAAGTACTTGCATTTTCGGGAAAAATGGTATACTATTGTTCAAAGGAAAGACAAATGTACGCGGTAGAAAAACACAACCTGCTGTAATGTCCATTTGGCCCTTGAATTTATGAAAAACTTTCTGCCGGAAAAATGCCGGAAGCACGTTTTTTGTAAGAATAATTTGTGTGAGGAGAATGTTAAAATGAGTCAGAAATTAAAAGTAGGCGTATTAGGCGCTACCGGTATGGTAGGACAGAGATTTATTTCATTATTGGAAAATCACCCATGGTTTGAAGTAGTAACCCTTGCGGCAAGCCCGAGAAGTGCTGGGAAAACATATGAAGAAGCAGTAGGCGGAAGATGGAAAATGACCACACCGATGCCGGAAGCAGTTAAGAATATCGTTGTAATGAACGTAAATGAAGTTGAAAAAGTGGCATCCGGCGTAGACTTTGTATTTTCGGCTGTAGATATGAGCAAAGATGAGATCAAAGCCATCGAAGAAGCTTATGCAAAGACAGAAACTCCGGTTGTATCCAACAACAGTGCACACAGATGGACACCGGATGTACCGATGGTAGTGCCGGAAATTAATCCGGAGCATTTTGAAGTAATTAAATTCCAGAAAGAACGTCTTGGTACAACCAGAGGATTTGTAGCAGTTAAACCAAACTGTTCTATCCAGAGTTATGCACCGGTACTTACCGCATGGAAAGAGTTTGAGCCATATGAAGTGGTAGCTACTACTTATCAGGCTATTTCAGGTGCCGGAAAGACTTTCAAAGACTGGCCGGAGATGGTAGAAAATATTATTCCGTATATTGGCGGAGAAGAAGAAAAAAGTGAGCAGGAACCATTAAGACTCTGGGGAAATATTGAAGACGGTGTAATCAAAAAAGCAGCTTCACCAGTGATTACCTGCCAGTGTATCCGTGTTCCGGTATTAAACGGACATACAGCAGCTGTATTTGTAAAATTCAAAAAACAGCCGACAAAAGAACAGTTAATTGAAAAATTAGTGAATTTCAAGGGCTTGCCTCAGGAACTGGAACTTCCGAGTGCACCAAAGCAGTTCATCCAGTATCTGGAAGAGGATAACCGCCCACAGGTAACAGCAGATGTAGATTTTGAGAACGGAATGGGTGTCTCAGTTGGAAGACTGAGGGAAGACACCGTATATGATTATAAATTCGTAGGATTGTCCCACAACACAGTGCGTGGAGCAGCAGGCGGTGCAGTACTTTGCGCTGAACTATTAAAAGCTCAGGGATATATACAGGCAAAATAAGCAGTATGAAACAGTAGAAAACAGCATTTAAAAGAGTATACTTCTAAATGCTGTTTTTTTGTGTCCTGATGGTTTTGGCAATAAGTAATCCTCCTGTTTCGAGAAAATTAACTTGTTTTTTGCCGCATTATATCTTACAATTAATAACAGAGTTTTGTCTGCGGACAAAGCGAAAGGGTTAAAGAGTGGGATATAAATGATTAGGATAAAGAATGTAACAAAAGAATTCGGGAAAACAAAAGGAGTATTTGATTTATCACTGGAAGTAGAAGATGAAGAAGTTTTTGCCCTGATGGGGCCGGCAGGTGCCGGCAAAACTACAGCTATCCGTCTTTTGATGGGATTTATGGCTCCTATGAAAGGGAAATGTGTGATAAATGGGAAAGATACCTGTAAATGGTCCGACAATATTCAGGGATTTATCGGCTATCTGCCGGGAAATGCGGGGCTTCCTAAGGAAATGACAGGCAACAAATTCATACGGCTGATGGGTGCCATGCGGGGAATGAAGAACCTGGAGCGGGCATTTGAACTTGTAGACCGGTTTGAACTGGACATGGAGGAGAAGATACGATTCATGTCAAAGGAAGACCGGAAAAAGGTTCAGATTATCAGTGCGTTTATGCATGATCCGAAAATGCTGATTCTGGACGAGCCGGCTGTGGGTCTGGAGCCGCTGATGCAGGAACGGTTTATTGAGCTGATGCTGGAGGAAAAGGAAAAAGGAAAGACAATTTTTATGACCTCCCAGGTATTTGACGAAGTAGACAGAGTTTGTGACCGTGTAGGGATGATCCGAGATGGGAACCTGGTAAATATCAGTGATATTGAAAGCCTGAGGGCAGACCAGCGGAAGAATTATATTATTAAATTTGCCGACCAGCAGGAAGTGTTTCGATTTATGAAAGAGCCATTTGAGGTAATTCAGATTAAGGAAAAACAGATTATTGTCAATGTAAAAGGTGAGATGATGTCTCTGATTCATACACTCAATGACTACAAAGTGACGAATCTGGAAATGACAGTCCAAAGCCTGGAAGAGATATTTCCACATTTTTACGGAGGTCAGCTGCATGCTTAGTTTTCCATTATTAAAACAAAATATAAAATCAAATTATGTAATTTTCCTTGCATTCCTTGCAATACTTTTGTCGGGAATGCTGGCAGCCCTAGGGCTTCATACCGAAGGGCATACATCAGCAGGATTTTTAGCATCCTATTTTAGTGAATTTACCTTTTTCATTGTTCCTTCCGTATACAGCATTATTATGGCGGGACGTTTGACAGCTCATTTAGTGGATCGGGGAACAATGGCATATTATCTGGCAACGCCCAACAGCAGATCGAGGCTTTTATGTACCCAGGCAGTCACATTGGTGTCATATCTGGCAGTTATGTTTATTTTTACTTCGGTTCTTGGGGTAGCGGGCGGTTTGTATCAATTCGTGGAAAATTGTGATATTACATCTTTTCTGTTGTTGAATCTGGGGGCATTCTGCCTTCATATCTTTGTCAGTGGAATTTGTTTTTTAGTGTCCTGTACGTGTCGGTCAGCCGGGAGAGCATGGCTTTTTTCCGGTATTATCATAGCGTTTTTTTATATGGTTCATATCGTATCAGATATGGATGATCGTATGGAGGTTCTGAAATACGGTACCTTTTTTTCACTATTCCATACCGAATATATTCTGAGGATCAATGTCAATATCCTATGGATGCTTCTGGCCTTAATTGTTGGCGGCTGGGCAATGTATTTTATAGGAATAAAAATATTTGAAAAGAGAGATTTGCCCCTGTAATGGGGAATGAGGATTTATAGATGTCAAAAGCTTTATATATTGCAGAAAAACCCAGTGTAGCTCAGGAGTTTGCCAGGGCACTGAAGATAAAAACATCCAGGCATGATGGATATCTGGAAGCTGACACGGCGGTGGTGACCTGGTGTGTTGGCCATTTGGTGACTATGAGTTATCCGGAAGTATATGATGTAAAATTTAAAAGGTGGAGTCTGGACACTCTGCCATTTCTCCCGGATGAATTCCTGTACGAGGTCATTCCTTCTGTAACAAAACAATTTAAAATTGTAAGCGGTCTGTTAAACCGGGAAGATATCGATACCATTTATGTCTGTACTGACTCCGGACGGGAAGGAGAATATATCTATCGTCTGGTAGAGCAGATGGCAAATGTAAAAGGGAAAGCCAGAAAAAGGGTCTGGATCGATTCCCAGACAGAAGAAGAAATACTGCGGGGTATTGAAACAGCAAAAGATTTATCTGCATATGATAATTTGTCAGAGGCAGCCTATCTGAGGGCAAAAGAAGACTATTTGATGGGAATTAATTTTTCCAGGCTGCTTTCCTTAAAATATGGGAATGCCATTTCAAATTATTTACATACAAAATATACGGTTGTATCGGTGGGAAGGGTAATGACCTGTGTACTTGGAATGATTGTAAGACGGGAACGGGAAATCAGGGAATTTGTGAAAACGCCGTTCTACCGTGTTCTTAATACCATAAATTATAATGGAAAAGTATTTGACGGCGAATTCCGTGCAGTAGAAGGCTCTAAATATTATCTGTCCCCTAAATTATATAAAGAAAATGGATTTAAAGAAAAAAAAGAGGCCCAGGTATTAATTGATGAACTAAGTGTGGAACAGCCATTAACCGCAGTGGCAGATGCCGTTGAGAAGAAAAAGGAAAATAAAAATCCACCGCTGTTATTCAACCTGGCGGAACTACAGAATGAATGTTCGAAACTATTTAAAATAAGTCCGGATGAAACGCTGCGTGTAGTTCAGGAATTATATGAAAAAAAGCTGGTAACTTATCCGAGAACGGATGCCAGAGTATTGTCAACGGCAGTTGCCAAAGAAATTCATAAAAATATCGGAGGACTGCGTAACATACCTATGGTGAAAGAGTTTGCCGAAGAGATTCTAGGCGGTAGCAGTTATAAAAATATCGCAAAGACAAGATATGTAAATGATAAGCAGATTACAGACCATTATGCAATCGTTCCAACGGGGCAGGGGATCAGTGCACTTCGCTCCTTGAATAGTAATGCGGTAAATGTTTACGAGACAATCGTCAGAAGATTTTTAAGTATTTTTTATCCCCCTGCAGTCTATCAGAAAATCAATCTGACTACAAAGATGCAGGGAGAAAAGTTCTTTTCCAGTTTTAAAGTACTGATTTCAGAGGGATATCTGAAAGTAATTGAGAATTCATTCAGCAAGAAAAAGCCCGAGGAGAACTCAGGAGGGCAGGAGGATGACACGAAATGTGATACAGCCATGCTGGAAGCATTAAAGGATCTGAAAAAAGGCGCCCAGTTAAATGTAGATAAGCTGCAGATTAAAGAAGGAGAAACCTCACCGCCAAAACGATACAACTCCGGTTCCATCATTCTGGCAATGGAAAATGCAGGGCAGCTGATCGAAGATGAAGAACTCCGCTCCCAGATCAAGGGCAGTGGAATCGGAACCAGTGCTACCAGGGCAGAGATACTGAAAAAACTCATAGGGAATAAATATATAGCATTAAATAAAAAAACGCAGATACTGACGCCCTCATTACTGGGTGAGATGATATTTGATGTAGTAAATGCGTCAATCCGTTCACTGCTGAATCCGGAATTAACCGCCAGTTGGGAAAAGGGTCTGAATTATGTGGCGGATGGGGAGATCACACCGGATGAATATATGACAAAACTGGATAACTTCATACGATCCAGAACAGAAGGGGTATTAAAAACCAACTATCAATATGCACTGCGTCAGTATTTTGATGCGGCAGCACAATATTATAAGAAAGGAAGTCAAAAATAATGGAAACATGTAAGATTAAAAACCTTTATAACCTGGAGGAAACAATTGCAAAAGAATTATTTAAGGGAGCAGAATATCCATGGGAAGTTCTTCCTAAGATCAGCAGCTTTATCCTGGAACTGGGAAATTCCCTGAGTGAAGAAGAGTATGAGAAACGTGGAGAAAATGTCTGGATTGCAAAATCAGCAAAAGTTGCTCCTACAGCGTTCATTAACGGACCGGCAATCATCGGTAAAGATGCTGAAGTGCGCCACTGCGCATTTATCAGAGGCAATGCTATCGTTGGCGAAGGTGCCGTTGTAGGGAACTCTACCGAACTGAAAAATGTTGTATTATTCAACAAAGTTCAGGTGCCTCACTATAATTACGTGGGTGATTCCATCCTGGGTTACAAATCTCACATGGGCGCAGGTTCCATTACCTCAAATGTAAAATCAGATAAAACACTGGTTGTTGTAAAAGATGGAGAGCAAAAGATTTCCACCGGCCTGAAAAAATTCGGAGCAATGCTGGGTGATAATGTAGAGGTTGGATGCGGCTCTATTTTAAATCCTGGTACGGTAGTGGGAAGCAATACTAATATTTATCCCCTGTCTTCTGTGCGCGGGGTTGTGCATGGAGGAAGTATTTATAAGAAACGTGGGGAAGTTGCAGAGAAGTTTTAATGTATTTTAGCGGGATACTCAGAATGAGTCAGTAAAAATTGCCCGTTATGTGATGAACCTCGGATAAACCGGGGTTTTTCTTAATTTATTTTAAGAATTATCGTGTGGGAATATTAAGACATTCCAACGGATTCTTTGCTAAAATAATGATAGCCTAGACTTAATTGTCCAGGCTATTCGATTCTAAGCAGAAGGATGATGGGGATATGTCAGAGAATATTTTAGTTGTAGATGATGAAAAAGAAATAGCGGATCTGGTCGAGGTCTACTTAAAAAATGAAAATTTCAATGTTTACAAATTTTACTCAGCGAAAGAGGCACTTGAATGTATTGGATCAGGAGATATTGATCTGGCAATACTGGATGTGATGCTGCCTGATGGAGATGGTTTTGAAATTTGCAGAAAGATCAGGGAAAAGCATAACTATCCGGTAATCATGTTAACTGCAAAAGAAGATGAGATTGACAAAATTACGGGTCTGACTCTAGGGGCAGATGATTATATGACAAAACCCTTCCGGCCATTGGAACTGGTAGCCAGGGTAAAAGCCCAGCTGCGCAGGTTTACACGCTATAATCAGGGGAGCTATGAAAGTCAGGATAATGTGCTTATTGTTTCGGGTCTGGAGCTTAATAAGAGCACCAGGGAATGTATTTTGAATGAAAAACCAATATCACTGACCCCTACTGAATTTTCAATCCTCTGGATTCTATGCGAAAATAAGGGGAAGGTAGTCAGCGCAGATAAACTGTTCCAGGAGGTCTGGGGCGATAAATATTTTTCCAACAGTAACAATACAATAATGGTGCATATCAGGCATCTAAGGGAAAAGATGCAAGATTCCGCTGAAAATCCAAGATATATTAAAACGGTGTGGGGAGTTGGATATCGAATTGAAAAATGAGTTTGCAAGGCTGAAACGAAAGATTGTAAAGCAGGTTTTTATTGTTGCATTATTTGCAATCTTAATAGGTGCCTGCCTGCAGTATATGGTGATCGACGGCATCTTACAGGAACCTTTTGCGGAAGGCTTTGTTGCCTGGTGCCAGAATAAATTTGATCTGGATTATATGGAGGCTGTGAATGTCTATCAGAAAGTGTTTCGCAATATCAAAGATTATCTGATGATGGCTGGATTTATTATATTAATTCTGATTTTATTTTATATCGCACTGCTGAAGTTCACACGCTATTTTGATGAAATCCGCCAGGGCATGAAAAAACTGCTGCAGGAATCCGAAGAACCAATCCGGTTGTCACCCGAGCTGGATTTCATGGAAGCAGAAATGAATCAGGTCAAAGGAACTTTAAAAAAACGCGCAGCAGATGTATTTGAGGCAGAGCAGCGGAAAAACTCCCTTGTGGTATATTTGGCGCATGATATCAAAACGCCGCTTACTTCAGTAATTGGTTATATGAACCTGATGCTGGAATTACCGGATATGCCGCCGGAACAGCGCGCCAAGTATATGGAGATAACGCTGGAAAAGGCATACCGGCTGGAACAGCTGATTAATGAATTGTTTGATGTAACCCGCTTTAACATGCAGTCCATTGAACTGGAGAAAGAAGAGATCCATCTTGCCTATATGCTGATGCAGATGGCAGAGGAGTTTTATCCGGTCTTGATGGAACAGAATAAGCGTGCCCGGGTGGACGCAGATGAATCCCTGTTGATACAAGGGGATCCAAATAAACTGGCAAGGGTTTTTAATAATATCCTTAAAAATGCAATTGCCTACAGTTATGAAAATACAATTATTGAAATTAAAGCAGAAAAAATAGAAAACAATGTACGGATCACGTTTCGCAACCGGGGTGACCAGATCCCTTATGACATGCTCATGAAAATATTTGAACAGTTTTACCGTATGGATTCGGCTAGATCCAGCAATACGGGAGGAGCCGGACTGGGGCTTGCCATTGCAAAAGAAATTGTATTGGCACACGGAGGTAAAATTTATGGACAGAGCGATGAAATTTTTACCACTTTTTCGGTAGAACTGCCATTAATGGTAATATAGTACGGGGATATTAAAAATGAGAACATTTAAACGAAGTAACCGGAGTAACCGGGAAACAGCTTTGGTGAAATGTTCTTGTTTTTATGTAAGCGGTCAGATGGAGAAGTAAACTCTTAATTTTTTATTATGATACTATTTAGGATTCCTGAAGTACTGATAAAGATGCAAAGGAAGTATCAGGAAAATGTTAATGGAGTCCTAAGTCTGGTTTTACACACTTTTCTATGCTTGCTGTTACTATAAAAGCAAGAAGAAAACGGAGGTGTGTATTCATGAGAAGACGAAAGAGAAGAAGGCATTATGGTCTGCAGATCATTTGTATAGCAATACTTTTAATGGTAAGTGCATTTGGAATGAAAAAATTGGCAGACAGCTATTTGGGGGAGGAGGCAGACAGCAGTAAAACAGTGGATTCAGATGAGACGATGCAGTTAATAAGCAACCAAGAAGATAGCGGATTAGATATTGACGGAGACAGGCTTTATAGTGCCTCAGCGCTTCTGATTGACTTGCAGAGCAGGAAAATATTATTTGAAAAAGAAAGTGATAAGAAAATCTATCCTGCGTCCCTGACAAAGATTATGACAGCAATTGCGGCAATAGAAACCATAGGAGATCTGCAGCAGACAGTTACACTTCAGCCAGACAAATTTGATTCATTATATGAAGAAGGGGCATCTATGGCAGGATTTTCACCGGGGGAAGAAGTTTCTGCCATAGACCTGATCTACGGGGCACTGCTGCCCTCCGGTGCGGAATGCAGTATCGGACTGGCTGACTACGCTGCAGGGAGTGAATCATCTTTTATTGAAATCATGAATCAGAAAGCATCTGATTACGGGATGACAGGAACCCATTTCAGCAATACAACCGGACTCCATGACGTCAATCACTATACCACTGTGAAAGATATGGCTATTTTACTGGAACACGCATTGCAAAATGAAAATTTCCGCACGGTATTTACTTCTTTTATGCATTCTGTACCGGCAACGAATCTGCATCCGGAAGGAATTACCTTCTACAGCACATTGTCACCATATGTGGATTCCGGAGAAATCAGCGGAGGAGAGATAGAGGGAGGAAAGACGGGTTTTACAGATGAGGCAGGTCTATGCCTTGCAAGTCTGGCTAAAGTAAATGGGAGAGAATATGTTCTCGTCACCGCGGGAGCCGAAGGCAGCCATGAGACAGATCCCTTTCATGTGGAAGATGCCCGCTTTGTCTATAATCAGCTGGGACAGATAAACTGAGCAGAAAGCTTCCCAAAACCGATAACATTTAATTTAAAATGCAAAAAAACAATTGACAATATGCGCAGATTAATATATGATATGAGAATATTCATTTCGTGATGCATATAGCTATCACAAATTCTTATTATCAATGGCACTTTCGCCGATTTTCACAATGCAGAAAAATAAAAGTAAATGGGGTGGCGCTTATGGTTTGAATTGTTTTGAAAATGGCTTAGATTGTTTCAAATAATGGTTGACATTTTGACCGAAATATAATAGTATGGGTATAGAAAACGAACATAAGTTTGCAAATTAAAGGAGATAAATGTTATGGGACAGCAGGAAGATAGATTAAAAGCCCTGGATGCGGCAATTGGTAAGATTGAGAAAGATTTTGGTAAAGGGGCTATTATGAAGCTGGGAGAGTCCGGCGTAAATATGAATGTAGAGACGATTCCAACCGGTTCTCTAAGCCTGGATATTGCTCTTGGCTTAGGCGGTATTCCCAAGGGAAGAATCGTAGAGGTATATGGACCCGAGTCCAGTGGTAAAACCACAGTTGCTTTACATATGGTTGCAGAAGTTCAGAAAATAGGCGGAATTGCAGGTTTTATTGATGCAGAACATGCGTTAGACCCTGCTTATGCTAAAAATATAGGTGTAGATATTGACAATTTATATATATCACAGCCGGATAATGGAGAACAGGCTTTGGAAATCACTGAGACCATGGTACGTTCCGGGGCAGTTGACATTATTATTGTGGATTCCGTAGCTGCATTAGTACCTAAGGCAGAAATTGATGGAGACATGGGAGACAGCCACGTAGGTCTGCAGGCTCGTCTGATGTCACAGGCACTGCGTAAATTGACTGCGGTAATCAGCAAATCAAATTGTATTGTAATCTTCATCAATCAGCTCCGTGAAAAAGTCGGTGTTATGTTTGGAAGTCCTGAGACAACTACCGGTGGACGAGCATTAAAGTTTTATTCTTCCATTCGTTTAGATGTAAGAAGAATTGAAGCATTAAAGCAAAGCGGCGAAGTAGTGGGAAATAGAACACGTATTAAAGTTGTAAAGAATAAGATTGCACCTCCTTTCAAGGAAGCAGAGTTTGATATCATGTTTGGACAGGGTATTTCAAAAGAAGGAGATGTTCTTGATTTAGCAGCAAATCTGGGAATTGTCAATAAGAGCGGTGCATGGTATGCATATAATGATGCCAAGATTGGACAGGGTCGTGAGAATGCCAAGACATATTTGAAGGAAAATCAGGAGATTCTTGCAGAGATTGAAGAAAAAGTAAGAGTGAATTACGGATTGACAGAAGGCGCTGAGCCGGAAGCTCCTGTGAAGGAAGAAGTTACTGAGGATTAAGGATGATTATTACGAATATAGAAGCGGTTACGAAAGCGAAAAGCCGTGTATATATCGATGAACAGCTTGCATTTGTGTTATACAAAGGCGAGCTGTATCGTTATAAGATAAAAAAAGATGAAGAAATCAGCGATGAAACCTATCGTGAAATTATAGATGAAGTGCTGACAAAAAGAGCGAAGATCAGGTGTATTTATTTGCTGAAATCCATGGACCGGACTGAATATCAGCTTCGAACAAAATTAAAGCAGGGCGGTTATCCGGAAGAAGCAATTAATAGGGCAATCGATTATGTAAAGAATCTTCATTATATTGATGACAACCGTTACGCACAATATTATATTGATGGAAGAACAGGAAGCAAGAGTAAACAGCAAATCGTTCAGGACTTGCTGCGAAGAGGGATATCCAAAGAACAGATCCAGAGTATTTATGAACAAAAGGAACCGGAAGACGAGACAGAACAGATCCGTAAATGGGTGGCTAAGAAGAGAGTGGATTTAGAAACGGCAGACCCCAAAGAGATCAACAGGCTTTATGGATTCTTAATGAGAAAAGGATTTCAGGCCAGTGATATCAGCAAAGTTATCCGTGGAAGAGAATATGATTAGGGACCGCCAGCCAGCGGTCTCCAATTGAGACTTTATAGTCATTTTAATGGAGTGCTTTTTATTGAAATTTTTCTTGATTTTTAAATAATTCGTGCTATACTAATAATATGCAGATATGGTTCATCGGTAGAACGTTGGCTTCCCAAGCCGAAGAGGGGGGTTCGACTCCCCTTATCTGCTTGTAAAAGTGCCTGATTTACAGGCGCTTTTTTTGTTTTGTGCCGCACTTTACCGGAAAAAATTGCTAAGAATTCTTGTCAAAATGTTTGTTTTTAAATCAAAAAAGGAAATTTGGTCAATGTTATAAGGTTTCTATGTTTTATGTTGACTTCTTTGTGAAAATAGTATAAAATTAGTATGTTGTATTTGTACAATGAAAATTTAATAAGGAGGTGCTCCTGTGCCGAGTGCAATGTGGTTTGTCATTGCTGTTGTAATCATTGTGATTATAACTATTATTACTTGGTTTGCTGCTATTTCATATAGAAAGAAAATTGTCGAAGAAAAGATCGGCAGTGCAGAAGACAAAGCAAGAAGAATAATAGATGATGCATTAAAAGTTGCGGAGACGAAGAAACGGGAAGCTTTACTTGAGGCCAAAGAAGAGTCATTAAAGACGAAAAATGAACTCGACAAAGAAACAAAAGAGCGAAGAGCAGAGTTACAGCGTTATGAGAAAAGAGTACTGTCAAAGGAAGAATCCATTGACAAGAAAGCGGATGCAATTGAACGCAGAGAATCAGGATTAACAGCAAAAGAAGAAGAGTTAAAGAAAAAGAGTGTTGAAATTGAAAAGATTAGTGAAAAGAGAGTACAGGAACTGGAGAGAATTTCAGGCCTAACCTCCGAACAAGCAAAAGATTATCTTTTAAAAACTGTTGAAGATGAAGTAAAAAGCGATACAGCCCGTATGATTAAAGAAATGGAATGTAGAGCAAAAGAAGAAGCGAACAAAAAAGCAAAAGAGTACATTGTCACAGCCATTCAAAAATGCGCTGCAGACCACGTAGCAGAGACAACAATCTCTGTGGTACAGCTTCCGAATGATGAAATGAAAGGAAGAATCATTGGTAGAGAAGGTAGAAATATTCGTACCTTAGAAACTTTGACCGGTGTAGATTTGATTATCGATGATACACCAGAAGCAGTAATTTTATCAGGCTTTGATCCAATTAGAAGAGAAGTTGCAAGAATAGCACTTGAAAAGTTAATTGTAGACGGAAGAATTCATCCGGCTAGAATTGAAGAAATGGTAGAAAAAGCACAAAAAGAAGTAGAAGCGATGATTCGCGAAGAAGGTGAATCGGCAACTCTGGAAGTTGGTGTACATGGCATCCATCCTGAGTTAGTACGTTTACTTGGAAGAATGAAATTTAGAACCAGCTATGGCCAGAATGCTTTGAAGCACTCCATAGAAGTGGCACAATTGTCAGGTCTATTAGCAGGAGAAATCGGCGTGGATGTCAGAATGGCAAAACGCGCAGGTTTATTGCATGACATTGGTAAATCCATTGACCATGAAATTGAAGGCTCACACATTCAGATTGGTGCAGACTTATGTAAGAAATATAAAGAGTCCGCTACAGTCATCAATGCAGTAGAATCACATCATGGCGATGTAGAACCAGAATCCTTAATTGCATGTATTGTACAAGCAGCAGATACTATTTCTGCAGCGCGTCCGGGTGCAAGAAGAGAGACTCTGGAAACATATACAAACAGATTAAAACAGTTAGAGGATATTACAAATACCTTCAAAGGGGTAGACAAGTCTTTTGCAATTCAGGCGGGTAGAGAGATTCGCGTAATGGTAGTTCCGGATGTAATCAGTGATAACGACATGGTGCTGTTGGCGAGAGATATTTCAAAGCAGATAGAAGCTGAACTGGAATATCCTGGACAGATTAAAGTCAGCGTTATACGTGAAAGTCGTGTAGTTGATTATGCGAAATAGGAATCCTGTGCAGCTGCAATAGCAGCTTAAAATACAGCGTATTCCAGATATAAAAGAAGTACGATTACTTATTAATCTATGTAGTTATTATATAAAGTGTGTCACGATAATTTTATTATCGATGATGCACTTTTTTATCTTTAAAGATAAAAATGGTCGTTAAGAATGTTATGTTATATGAAATGCTTTCTGAACAGAGGGAGGGATATACTTGGAAACTCGGACAAAAAAGTCATTGGCAATCCTAATAGGTGTTTTGCTGATTTACGCAATGTGTTTTTTAACATATACCTTACATGAAGAAAAGCAATTTAAACATCTTGAGAATGACCTGAAACGGGTTTACTTTACCGGTACTTATCAAAGTAATTCTGATCTGACACCGAAAGAATTCAGAGAAGGCACTGTTATAGATGCGAATCAGAGCAGTAAAGTTACATTGACAGGACGTTTTGACCAGGAGATTAAAGAAAGTCAAAGCCTGCTGTTTCGGATTCCTAATATCAAAGTGAAAATATTTAAAGATGAAAATCAAATCTATTCTTTTGGTGAACCGGGAACTTATCCTGGATTTTCTAAATCTCCTGGAAATACATGGGATATATTCAATTCTCCTGGTATCAAAACGAGTGATGAGATAAGAATTGTGCTTGAAAATATTTATCCAAACAATGTGAAGACTGTATATAACCTTTTCATAGAACAAATATTGTCCGGAGATTCCGGAGTTTTATTTCTTGCGATTTTTCCCAGAGTAGGATTATCGGTGTTCCTGGGTGGGGGCATTTTCCTTTTAGGGTGTCTTTTGCTGATTATCTTAATTTTCCTCCGGGTTATGAAAACGCCTTTTTCCAGAAGACCTTTTTATTTTGCATTTTTAGCTATCATAAGCGGCTTGTGGTTTTTCTTCGACTTTAAAATTATATCGCTGATCATTCCTTACAATATTTTTAATAATATATTAAGTATGATTTGCCTGTCTATGGTCATGCCACTTTTTTGTATGTATATTCTGGAATTTTTGAGTGGTAAGACGAGAATTCCATTGATAATCAGTGTCTATATACAAATCGGTTTTGCGGTTTGTTATCTGATTTGTCAGGGATTGGGGATATATGATGGATATGATTTGCTTAGTCCACTGTTAGTAATAATGGGAATCAGCATTGTGATTGTTTTTGGATGCCTTGTATATGAAACCGTTTTTTATAAAAATTCAGAGGCTAAATTTTTGCTGCTGGTAAGCAGTGTATTACTATTATGTGGTTTTGATGTGGTAAATTACTTCACCAATTATACACCAACTTATTTTATGACAAAAATTTCGTATGGTTTGTTTATGCTGATTCAATTTTTTTATATGCTGCGCTGCATACAGATAAATATAAATGATATTAAAAATGCCAGAATACTGGAAGTGGAGCTTGCACAAAATCGTATTGCTATTGCTATTAGTCAGATCCAGCCCCATTTCCTTTATAATTCCTTAACGGCTATCAAACAACTGTGTGTGATTGATCCGGTCAGGGCAGAGCAGGCGGTGGGAGAGTTTGCCGGTTTTCTGCGGGAGAATCTGGATTCGCTGACCAGTTCCTCTCTCATTTCATTTCATAAGGAGCTGAATCACATTAAAAACTATCTGGCATTGGAACAGCTGCGGTTCGGCAGTCGGCTAAAGGTTCATTACAATATTCAAACATATGATTTTGAATTACCTTCTTTGACGATACAGCCGATAGTAGAAAATGCAGTTCGTTACGGTGTGACAAAAAAGGCAGAGGGTGGAACGATTACGATTTCAACAAAGAATGGGGAAGATACAATAATCATTACTGTGTCTGATGACGGGGCAGGATTCGATATGTATCATAGAAAAGAAGATGGACGTTCCCACATTGGAATTGAAAATGTGAAAAACAGGCTGCAGGCACAGTGTAAAGGTGATCTTACCATTAAAAGTGAATTGGGTAAGGGGACTGTGGTTACGATTCTGATCCATAAAAGATGATGTCATCAGTTGGAATTTTACGCATAAAATGAATATGGCGGGCATATAATAATACCATAAATAACCATAGGAGGCGTAAAATGGCAAGAGGACCCAGAAGAAAGTTGGATGAACAGATCAGAAATGTAGACGAGCAGGTAGCAAAGGCCAGTAGAAAACTGGACGAGTTGTTGGCATTAAAAGAGACATTGGAACAGCAAAAGCGAGAAGAAGAAGTTGGCAGACTATATAATCTTATGGTAGAAAACGGGAAAACCCTGGAAGAGATAGAACAGATTATCTTAGCTTCAACAGAATCTCAGGAAATTGCATAAAGTATAGAAAATAAAAAGACAGCTAAATCAGCTGTCTTTGTTTCTCTTATGTAGATCATCTTGTGTATTTAATCAATCATTAGTAAGTCATCTGGTGTATCTTAACCAATCATTAGTAAGTTATCTGGCGTATCTTAATCAATCATTAGTAAGTTATCTGGTGTATCTTAATCAATCATTAGTAAGTCATCTTGTGTATCTCAATCAATCATTAGTAAGTTATCTTGTGTATGTTAATCAATCATTAGTAAGTCATCTTGTGTATCTCAATCAATCATTAGTAAGTTATCTTGTGTATATTAATCAATCATTAGTAAGTCATCTTGTGTATCTCAATCAATCATTAGTAAGTTATCTGGTGTATTTAATCAATCATTAGCAAAGTTATCTTGTGTATCTTAATCAATCATTAGTAAGTTGTCTTATGTATCTTAATCAATCATTAGTAAGTTGTCTTATGTATCTTAATCAATCATTAGTAAGTTGTCTGGTGTAATTCAATTAATCATTAGTAAGTTATCCGGTGTACCTCAATAAATCATCTGTAGGTTTTCCTATGTATTTCTCAATCTTTTGTAAGTTATCCTGTTTAATTTATCAGATATTCTGATGTTATCTTCTGTAATTTTTTAAAATCTTTTGTACTTTACCGAATCTTTTCGTCTTTTGTGTTTTTATCATTTGTACTTTGCATATCAATTAAGATAAGCGGTCTTTTGTGCTTTATAAATTTATCATTCGTGACATGTATGCCTCGTATGTTTTGTACATCTTTATAATAAAACAAAAAGAGAAAAGAATCAAGAGGAAATTACGGGAATTTTGCAGAAAATTGAAATTTGTAGTGGGGAAAAGGAGATATGTTTGCCGAATTTTGTTCTTCACAGGTTATTTTCCACGGCATATAATAAATGAAAGCAGAAAGTGAGGTTGTTTTAGATGGAAAATTCTAATTACGTTGCTGTATACGGAGTAATCCAGGATATACGGATGTTTGGAAATGAATGCTGTCAGCAGATCGTGTCGATTTTGACAGACAACGGGGTGGTTAATTTTATAATTTCGCCAAATACCTATGTGGTGAATGAAAAGAGACTGCGCAGGGGCATGAATGTGGCTGCTTTTTATGATGTGAACCTTCCGGTTCCGTTAATTTACCCTCCACAGTATCAGGCTGTGATAATTACGGAGAAAAGACCCCAGGAAAATGTAATGGTAGATTATTTTAACAATCGCCTGGAAGCAGTGAACAATTCCTTAAAACTGAACGTTGGACGTGGAACAGATGTGGTGACTCCAAATGGACAGCGGTTTACATGTAATTTACGAAATCGTTTGCTTATTGTATTTTATGGCGCTACGACCAGGAGTATTCCGCCCCAGACAACACCGGATAAGATTATCGTAATGTGTTGATTTGGCTTTTCTTGTTATGATATGGACATTCCCGGCATAGAATAATAGTAAAGGGCCGGGAGTGTTTAAAGATGAAAAAAATAGATTGGATAGGGAAACATTTTTGGATATTTGCCGGAGTTTTCTTTCTGGGTTTTCTGGGGGGGATCCTCTGGACAAATTTTGCGGGGGATGTTTATATTAATCAGACAGGAATACTAAGCAATTATTTTATCAGACAGTATAAGTATATGGAGCTGGATTTGAACAGTTTCTTCTTCTTTGTGCTTGAAAGAAGGTTAAAGTGGATTCTTCTGCTATGGTTATTGGGGTATACTGTAGCCGGACTGCCATGTATATTTATTTTTCTGGTATGGCTAGGATATTCTGCAGGAGTAGTAATTACATTATCCGTATTGAAAATCGGCATGTTTGGGATTTTGTTTTTCATTGCGTCAATCCTGCCACACTGTTTGTTTTATATTCCTGCACTTTTAGTATTTTTGAAATCGGTTTATGAAAAAGCAATCAAAAGGTTTCAAAATAAGAACCATAATCGAAATGTAACCTTCGAATGGAACTATGTTCTGCTTTTAGTGGGAACATTAGGGGTTATGTTATTGGGCATATTCACGGAAAGTTATATCAATCCCTGGATCGTAAGACAGATTTTGAAGATTTATTGAAAATAAAAGGAAATATAATGGCGAATTTTTACCATATGTGGTACATAGCAATAGAGTCGAGGCGATATCTGGTATCTTCAGGTCTATTGCTGTAAATTTAGGTATTTTTGTGTAAAAAAACTATTTGATTTTATGCAGGAATATTATTATAATGTTAACATAATATTAGCTGCGGGGAGATCAAGGGACACGCGTAACCTTGATTTTTCTTATCTTTTTAGAATAATTCCGTTAGGAGCTGTTGACATGACACAAGATATACCACAATTTCTTACTTATTTAATACAAATTAAAAATGCATCGAACAGTACTGTAATGTCTTATCAAAGGGACTTAAAAAAGCTTTTTGCTTTTTTGGATGAAAAGGGAGTAAATGAACCGGAGCAGGTTACGTCTACCAATTTAAATTCTTACGTACTGCATTTGGAGAAGCAGGGACTATCCACTGCAACAGTGTCCAGGAATATTGCATCGATGAAAGCATTTTTTCATTACATGTTCGGATTACATAAGGTCGAAAAAGATCCTACGGATGTGATAAAGGCTCCCCATATAGACAAAAAAGCGCCGGAAGTACTTACCATGGAAGAGGTGGTTCTTCTTTTAGAACAGCCAGGCAGGGCAACGCCAAAAGAAATCAGGGACAAGGCTATGCTGGAACTGCTGTATGCAACCGGTATGCGAGTATCCGAATTGATATCTCTGCGGGTTCAGGACATTAATCTGAATATGGACTATGTGCTTTGCAAAGAAGGAGATAAGGAGCGTTTTATTCCTTTTGGAAAGGCAGCTGAGACTGCACTTAAAAAATATTTGTCCGAAAGCAGGGCTGTATTATTAAAAGACAGTGAAAATGAATGTTTATTTGTGAATTGCTCCGGAAAACCCATGAGCAGACAGGGATTTTGGAAATTGATTAAGCAGTATACCACCAAAGCGAACATTACAAAGGACATTACTCCTCATACACTACGCCATTCATTCGCACTTCATCTGGTACAAAATGGTGCAGATTTAAGGGCGGTACAGGAAATGCTTGGACACTCGGATATTTCTACAACACAGATGTATGTGAATATGAATGCAAACAGGGTGAAAGAGGTATATGCCAAAGCGCATCCGAGAGGATAAACAAAAATGATGTCACTATTTAAGATATAAACAATAATGAAATTACTATTTAAGATAAAAAAATCCGGATACTCAGAAAAATATCTCTGTGTATCCGGATTTATTATGTCAGAATTATTTCTTTTAACACATTTCATGAATCTGGTAAATCAGATCTTCTGATTCCGGCCAGCCAAGACAAGGATCAGTGATAGATTTTCCGTAAACATGATTAGCCGTACCGATCTTCTGGCATCCCGGTTCTATATAACTTTCTACCATTACACCCTTGATCATTTCGTTGATACGTGGATTTACACTGCGGCTGTGCAATACTTCTTTTACAATACGCACCTGCTCTGCATATTGTTTCCCTGAATTGGAATGGTTTGCATCAATGATTGCTGCCGGATTTTTTAAATCCCTTGCGTCATACATTTCTAACAGAAGATTCAAATCCTCATAGTGATAATTTGGCAGGTTGTTGCCATGCTTATTTACGGCACCGCGAAGAATGACGTGAGCCAGGTCATTGCCGGTAGTTTTTACTTCCCAGCCGCGATAGCTGAAGCTGTGTGAACACTGGGCAGCAACTACAGAATTTAGCATTACGGAAAAATCGCCGCTGGTAGGGTTTTTCATACCTGCAGGCACATCCATGCCGCTTACGGTTAGACGATGCTGCTGATCCTCTACGGAACGTGCGCCAATAGCAACGTAGGAGAGTAAATCGGAGAGGTACCGGTAGTTTTCCGGATACAGCATTTCATCAGCGGCTGTCAGTCCGGTTTCTTCAATAGCGCGGATATGTAATTTACGAATAGCGATTAGTCCTGCTAATAAATCCGGTTTTTTTTCAGGATCCGGCTGATGTACCATTCCTTTATAGCCTTCTCCCGTTGTTCTTGGCTTATTTGTATAGATACGGGGTATTAAAATAATCTTGTCGGATACTTTCTCCTGAACCTTTGCCAGGCGGTTAATATAGTCGCAGACAGCATCTTCATTATCAGCAGAACAGGGTCCGATGATTACGAGAAATTTGTCGGATGCACCTGTAAATACGTCTCGGATCATGGCGTCTCTTTTCTGTTTCACATTGGCAACATAATCAGATACTGGATATTCTGTACGGATTTCTTCCGGTGTCGGAAGTTTTTTGATAAAATCAAAGCTCATAATTTCCTCCTCTTTCCCAGGCTCCAAAACAGTCTGGATATGTAAAATTGGGCGGATTTGAATGCTCCGCCGGCCCAGAACGGTCTAAAACAGTTCCATTATAATACATCTATAATAAAAATTCTAGATATTTCTTGTAAAATCAGGTTTAACTTTATTTTCGCATGTGATATGATGGTAAGCGTAAGAAAATAGGAATACATGGCAAGGGAGTGAGGAAGATGGCAGAAAAGAAAAAACCCTATTTTCCAATGTTTGTGGATTTGTCCGAAAAAAAGGTGGTAGTTGTAGGTGCAGGTACCATAGCCAAAAGGAGAATCCGTTCCCTTATTGAATTCACAAACCATTTGGTAGTAATCGCACCGGAAGTAAATCCGGAACTGCAGGAGCTGGAAAGCAGCGGCGTGATTGGAATCCTCAGGAAAAATTATGAGCGTGAAGATATTTATGGGGCAGATATTGTGATCGCTGCCACAAATGATCACAAAACAAATGATGATATCTACAGTGTCTGTAAATGCATGGGGATTACAGTAAATGTATGCAGCGACAAAAATAAGTGCGATTTTTACTTTCCGGGTATAGCCAGGAAAGAGCAGATTGTAGTAGGAGTTACAGCAACAGGAACAGACCACAGGAAAGCAAAAGATGTGGTGGAAAAAGTGAGGCAGATCTTATAGCTGGAGAGGAGCAAGATGGAACAGGGACTAGTTGTGTTAGCCGTGGTAATACTCGTGCTGGTATGCTTTGGCGCATATTGCGTGTTTGATAATAACAGACGGAAGAAGAGCATATTGCGAAAGGCACGTCTGGCATGGGGGCAAAGGCCGGACAGGGAATATGAATATGCGGAATTTGAGGCTATCAGCCATTATTTTGAGTTAAACGGAAAAAAAGGATATGCAATTGATGATATTACCTGGAATGATTTAGACATGGATACAATTTTCATGCTTTTAAATAATACAGGTTCCAGTATTGGAGAAAGCTGTCTGTATGATGTGCTGCGCAGACCATCATTTTCGAAAGAGGAGTTAGAAGAGCGGAACCGTTTAGTTGAGTATTTTATGACTCATAAGGAGGAACGGGAAAAGCTGCAGGTGAGTTTTGGGGAAATGGGAAAATCAGGACGCCGTTCCATGTTTGATTATGTCTATAATCTGGCAGATCTGGAACCCCAGACCAATGCGAAGCATTACATTACGATTCTGATAACAATAGCTATGGCAGCGTTGATTTTTGTCAACCCGCCGTCGGGTGTCGTGGGAATGATCTGCGTACTTGCTTATAGCTGGACATCCTATTTTACAGAGGCAAGGAAGGTATCTCCCTATACGCTTTCCTGTAAAGTAATGGTGCAGCTGATAAAAATGGCCGATCACATAACAAGCACTGACAGTGTGGAAGTGAAAAAATATGTGGAGCAGGCAATTGAGGCAAGGAAGAAGTTCAATAAGTTTAAACGTAATACATTCTTTTTACTGGCGGGAAGTGCCAGCAGTGACCGTGGCGGTGGTGTAGGGAATATTATAGTGGATTATGTAAATTACACATTTCATATCGATATGATTCAGTTTCGTACCGTAATTAAAGAACTAAAAGATAACCTGGAAAGCTTTAAAGTCATGGTGGACAATATGGGAATGCTGGAAGTTGCAATTGCCATCGCATCTTTTCGAACCATGATGGAGGATTATGCCATTCCCGAACTTTCAGATTCCAAAGATGCATTTCTGGAAGCACATGACCTTTATCACCCAATGATTGATAACCCTGTGAAAAATTCCATCACTGCAAATAAAGGTGTACTATTGACCGGATCCAATGCTTCGGGTAAATCTACATTTTTGAAAACCGTAGCCATTAATGGAATTCTGGCACAGACCATTTATACCTGTATGGCAACAACTTTTAAATCGAATTTTTACGAAGTGTATTCTTCCATGGCATTAAGAGATGACCTGATGAGCCAGGAGAGCTATTACATTGTAGAGATTAAATCCTTAAAACGTATTCTGGATAAGATGGAAGAGGGAAAGCCAATTATGTGCTTTGTGGATGAGGTACTCAGGGGAACGAATACTGTAGAACGTATTGCGGCTTCTTCCCAGATACTGAAAAGTATGGCACAAAGTTATATTTTAAGCTTTGCGGCAACCCATGATATCGAGCTGACACATATTCTGGAACAGGATTATGACAATTACCATTTCCAGGAAGAAGTCTATAAAAATGATATTTTATTTGATTATAAGCTGTATTCAGGAAGGGCAACATCCAGAAATGCGATCAAGCTGCTGAGCATTATCGGATATGAAAAAGAGATTATTAATAATGCCGAAAATACAGCGAAGAGGTTTATTGAGACCGGAGAATGGTCTCTGTAATTGAAAAGATTCAAAGGATTTAAAGGAGGAGTAAAATGCTGGTAAAAATTTATACCGACGGTGCGGCAAGAGGAAATCCCGACGGACCAGGGGGCTATGGAACGATTCTGATCTGTGTGGATGCTCAGGGGCAGGAACATAAAAGGGAATACAGCCAGGGATATGTGAAGACTACCAATAACCGTATGGAGCTGATGGCTGCAATTGTGGGGCTGGAAGCCCTGAACCGTCCCTGCCAGGTAGAGCTGTATTCTGACTCTAAATATGTGGTAGATGCATTTAACCAAAAATGGATTGACGGCTGGCTTAAGAAGAACTGGAAACGGGGAAAAAATGAACCGGTTAAGAATATAGATCTGTGGAAAAGGCTTCTTGCTGCAAAAGAGCCGCATGAAGTGAAATTCATCTGGGTGAAGGGGCATGATGGCCATGCACAAAACGAGAGATGTGATGAATTAGCTACTACAGCAGCAGATGGCAGAAATCTGATCGTAGACGAAGGATTAATGCAGTAAAAGTTACCTGGGTTAAGGAGAAAGATATATGTGTGTTATGAAAAAGTTATTTAAGGGAGGGATCTTTCTATTTGCACTAGTATTACTATTTGTTCCGGTATCGGTGCAGGCGGCGAAAAAAGGGATGGAGATCCAAAGCTGTATGATTAATACGGCAAACAGGAATCAGGTGGTGATTCGTGCGAAAGGCTCTGTGTCTGCATCGGGTACGGATGGAAAGTATTACTTGTTTGCATTAAGGCCTTATGCCTCCAGAATAAAGGGAAGCACCAAGCCATTGGCATCCTGTAGGCGTAGTAAATCCATTGGGCTTAAGGCTGCATTGAACAAGGATAAGCCCGACAGTGTACTTTACAATAAGTTTGTCATTGCAGTGAAGAGAAAGTCCGGAGGATATGAGATTGTCAGCGATCCGTCTTATATTACCAATCCGGATGCGGCAGCAAAATACCGCTATGCTTTTCCAAAAGCAACATCTAAAAAAGGGCTGCAGGTTAGTCCGCAAATGCTGGCAGATGCAGAAGATCTGGGGATTAAGCACGCAGCAGTTAACATTCTGATGGATGAATTTATGGTAGATGAATGGCAGAAAAATGACAGTAATGCATATCGTTATAATTTTGAAGGAAAGACTTACTGGTTTTCCAAGTCAGGCTGCAGTGGTGTGGATTCACAGGTGAGAAGCCTGACACAAAGCAATGTGGTTGTCTCGGGAATCCTGCTTCTGCGTGGTGAGCCACAGGCATCTGTGCTGGTTCCGCCGGGTGCCCAGGGTGGAGCAGAAGCTTATTATGGGCTGAATACCATGAATGAAGAAGGGGTTAAGAATCTGTCGGCGCTGGTTTCATTCCTGGGAGAGCGTTATATGGGCTCGTCCAAAGCAAATGGCAGGATATCTAACTGGATAGTAGGCAATGAAGTAGATTATTATATCCGGTACAATTATATGGGCGGAATGTCAAGGTCCAAATATACGAAAAGCTATGCCAGAAGTTTCCGGGTGATATCCACAGCTCTGAGAAGTATCTACAGCAATGCACGGGTATATATTCCTTTGACAAACTGCTGGAACCAATTACAGCCAAACGGAGGATCCTATACAGCAAAAAGTACCCTGGACGGCTTTGTAGGTGCTTTGAAAAAAGAGGGGAATATACCATGGAATGTGGCATATCATGCTTACCCGCAGCCGCTGACTGACCCTGTTTTCTGGGATGATATCGGCTGGGGCAGCAGCAGCTCCCAATATATTACCATGAATAATATCAAAGTATTGACTGATTATGTAAAAAAGAAGAATAAAAATTGCAGAGTAATTTTGTCAGAACAGGGATTTTCCTCTTATACAGGCGGTCGTGGAAAAGATGAAAAATTGCAGGCGGCAGCTTATGCCTATGCTTATTACATCACGGAGTTCAACAGCCAGATTGATTCCCTGATTATTACCAGGCATGTTGATCATGTGGAAGAAGAAAATCAGGGGATTTTTGCCGGAATCTGGAGTAATCGTCCGGGTCAGACTGAAAACGCATATAAGCAAAAAAGAATCTGGGATGTATTTAAATACATTGATACAACGGCATCAGAAACTATTAGTAAATTTGCATTAAAAGAAATCGGTATTTCAAGCTGGAGCAGCAAGATTTCAGGGTTTAACTGGAGCAGATTTAAAAAGATGACCACCTATAATAACGGGAACCTTTATCTGGTTAAGAAGAGTAAGGGGCAGAAGAACCTTGCTAATCTCTGGAACTATACATATAACGGAGGTACGGATTCCTCCGGAAATGAAACTACACTTAATGTGGACAGTAATGCAAATAATAATTTATACCGCGGTGTGGGACAAAAATTTAAAAAGCCGCTGAGCTTTAAGTCGAGAAGCCGTTTTATCTTCGATATCATGGTCAGTGGAACCAGGGCAAAGGAAGCAGATGTAAGGGTCCGCTTTTTCAACGGAAAGCATATATTTGAAGCTGCCTCATCCATTTTAACCAGCAGAAAGCAACAGTTCTCAGCAGACTTATCAAAGTGGAAATACAGACAGAAGGTATCGAAGATTCAAGTCTGGGTGAAACCGGCAAGAGGAGTTTCCTGGAAGACGAATGGTAAAATTACAATTGCAAATCTGAAACAGGCATCCAGGATCAGCTCTGTTTATATATCCGGATTTAAATCCAGCCTTCAAGTTGGTAAAAAGATGCAGTTGAAAGTAAAAGGAGTTTCTCAAAAAGTAACATGGGTAAGCAGTAAGCCATCTATTGCCACAATTAATAAAAAAGGCTTGGTAAAAGCAAAGAAAAAGGGCATGGTGACCATCAAAGCGATGATCGGGCAAGATATGATTACCAGGTCATTGCAGGTAAAATAAAAATACCCGTTGACAAAACCGAAAACGGCTCTTATAATGAATGCATTAGATAAGGCGATGATAAGAATAAGTAGCAATAAGAGGTATCATACAGAAAGCAGCCGGTTGATGAGAGGCGCATGAGAGACTTGTTGTGAATACCTCTTTGAGCTGCGTACCGAACTTTTAATATATATTGAAAAAGTAGGCTGCGACGGATTGTGCACACGTTATAGTGACAAAGTATAGAATTTCTGTACTTAGAGAGGCAGACAGTGCGAGCTGGCTGTGAAAAAAGGTGGTAACACGTGAGTTTTTACTCTCGTCCTTTTCAATTTAAAGGGCGGGAGTTTTTTTGTGGGTAAAAACAGATGCTCGTCCTACTTGAAATACACAAACCCATATGTTATATTAAAAACAGTGAATTAGGAGGAATGATGATGGCAGCAAATGTATTCGATATTTTAAAAGAAAGAGGATTTATCGAACAAACAACACACGAGGAAGAAATACGCGAATTATTAGGTAAGGAGTCCGTAACATTTTATATTGGTTTTGATGCGACGGCAGACAGCCTTACCGCAGGACATTTCCTCACCGTTATGGCTATGATGCATATGCAGCAGGCCGGACACAGGCCAATTGCTCTTTTAGGCGGCGGTACCACTATGATCGGAGACCCATCCGGAAAATCTGACATGCGTTCCATGATGACAATGGAAACAATTCAACACAATGCTAAGAGATTCCAAGAGCAGTTATCCAGATTTATTGATTTTGACAATGATAAAGCAATCATTGCCAATAATGCAGACTGGCTTTTGGATTTAAATTATGTAGAATTCTTAAGAGAGGTCGGCGTTCATTTTTCTGTAAATAAAATGCTCACTGCGGACTGCTACAAGCAGAGAATGGAGAAAGGACTTACTTTCTTTGAATTTAACTACATGTTAATGCAGTCCTACGATTTCTGGAAATTAAACAAAATGTATGATTGTAAAATGGAATTAGGCGGCAATGATCAGTGGTCCAACATTATCGGAGGTGTGGAACTGATCCGTAGAAAAGAACAGAAGCCGGCATTTGGACTTACCTTCAAACTTCTGACAACCAGTGAGGGGATTAAAATGGGTAAAACCATGAAGGGAGCCGTATGGCTTGATCCGGAAAAGACTTCTCCTTACGAATTCTACCAGTACTGGAGAAACATTGAGGATGTAAAAGTAGAAGAGTGTCTTGGACTGTTAACCTTCCTTCCGATGGATGAAGTCCGCAGGCTGGGAGCGCTGGAAGGTGCAGAAATCAATCATGCGAAAGATGTTCTGGCATTTGAAATAACCAAGATTGTCCACGGGGAAGAAGAAGCGAAAAAAGCACAGGATGCAGCACGTGCATTATTTGCAGACGGAGGCAAATCAAAGGACATGCCCACCACGGTTTACAGCAAAGCAGAACTGGATGAAGGAAAAGACCTGATTACACTTCTGGTTGAGACCAAACTGGCAGCGTCACGTTCCGAAGGACGAAGAATTATACTCCAGGGCGGTGTCAGCGTAAATGATGTAAAAGTAACGGAAATTGACCGTAAGTTTACTTCTGCTGACTTGGATGCAGACGGTGTTTTAATGATTAAAAAAGGGAAAAAGGGGTATCATCAAATTAAGGTGGACTAATATCACATCAGCCGGCAGGCAGCGTTAAACGTTGCTGCCGGCCAGAGCGTGTTTGAATAATCATTGTACCAGTCTGCACGCTCTTAACCACAATTTATGGAGGTAGCTAAATGGAATTTTGGGTAGTGTTTATACAAACAGTAGTGAAGATGATTCTGGTAGCAGCAGTAGCATTCGGGGGAATAAGATTTGGCAAGTTTCTGCGAGACCGCAAGGATGCAAAAGTTGCTGCAGAGCAGGTGAGTACGTCTATGCAGAAATAAAGTGTGTTCCGATACAGGTAAGACACGATCTAGCGGTCTAAATATAAACAACGAAGGATAATCAGGAGGATAGATTTGTGAAGAAATACGGTGTAAATGAACTGCGTAAAATGTTCTTGGAATATTTTGAAAGTAAGGGACATTTAGCAATGAAGAGCTTTTCTCTGGTTCCGCATAATGATAAAAGCTTATTATTGATCAATTCGGGAATGGCTCCATTAAAGCCATATTTTACAGGTGCGGAGATTCCGCCGAGAAAGAGAGTAACTACCTGTCAGAAATGTATCCGTACAGGCGATATTGAAAATGTAGGCAAAACAGCAAGGCATGGTACATTTTTTGAAATGCTTGGTAATTTCTCTTTTGGGGATTATTTTAAAAGTGAAGCTATTGCATGGTCTTGGGAGTTTTTGACAAAAGTAGTCGGTCTGGATGAGAACAGATTATATCCGTCAATTTATCAGGATGACGAAGAAGCATTTGAGATCTGGAATAAAGAAATCGGTATTGCACCCGAACGTATTTTCCGCTTTGGTAAGGCTGATAACTATTGGGAGCACGGTGCCGGACCTTGTGGTCCATGTTCCGAGATTTATTATGACCGCGGTGAAGAGTACGGCTGCGGAAGCCCTGATTGTACCGTTGGATGTGAATGCGACCGCTATATGGAAGTATGGAACAACGTATTCACTCAGTTTGAAAGCGATGGAGAAGGCAACTATGCAGAACTGCAGCAGAAGAATATCGATACCGGTATGGGATTGGAAAGACTGGCTGTTGTAGTTCAGGGAGTAGATTCTATTTTTGATGTAGACACCATAGCAACACTGCGTAACAAAGTCTGTGAACTTGCAAATGTTAAATACAAAGAAAATGATGAATCAGATGTATCGATCCGTTTGATTACAGATCATATCCGTTCTGCAACATTCATGATTTCCGACGGAATTATGCCGACAAATGAAGGCAGAGGATATGTTCTTCGCCGTCTGATCCGCCGTGGGGCCCGTCATGGACGTTTACTTGGAATCAAAGGTAAATTCCTGGCTGATTTAAGTGCTACAGTTATTGCAGAATCCAAAGACGGATATCCGGAACTGGATGAAAAGAAAGACTTTATCTTCAAAGTACTGACACAGGAAGAAGATAAATTTAATAAAACAATTGATCAGGGTCTCACGATTCTTGCAGGAATGCAGGAAGATATGGAAAAAGCAGGAGAGAAGACATTGTCTGGTGTAAATGCATTTACCCTGTATGACACATATGGCTTCCCGCTGGATCTGACAAAAGAGATTCTGGAAGAAAAGGGCTATACCATCGATGAAGAGGGATTTAAAGCAGAGATGGAAGAACAGAGGAAGAAAGCCCGCGCTGCCCGTGAAGTGACAAACTATATGGGTGCGGATGCTACGGTTTATGATGAAATTGATCCATCTGTGACTACGGAATTTGTAGGATATGACAGCTTGAGCGTGTCTTCTAAGATTACAGTTCTCACAACAGATAAAGAAATTGTGGAAGCAATTGCGGATGGGGAAGTAGGAACGATTTTCGTAGAGCAGACTCCTTTCTATGCTACCATGGGTGGTCAGGAAGGCGATAAAGGTATTATTAAGACTGCTGATGCAGAATTTGCAGTGGAAGATACTATTAAGCTGCTGGGAGGCAAAGTAGGTCATGTAGGTAAAGTAATAAAAGGTATGTTCAAAGTAAATGATACCGTTACGCTGGAAGTGAGTGCAAAGAACAGAACAAATACCTGCAAAAACCACAGTGCCACCCACTTACTGCAAAAAGCATTAAAGACAGTATTAGGTGCTCATGTTGAACAGAAAGGTTCTCTTGTAACTCCGGACCGTCTTCGTTTTGATTTTGCGCATTTTGCCGCTATGACAGAAGAAGAGATTGCAAAGACAGAAGCTCTTGTAAATGAAGAAATTCAGGCAGCGCTTCCGGTGGTGACACAAGTAATGAATGTGGAAGAAGCCAAAAAGAGCGGTGCGATGGCACTGTTTGGTGAAAAATATGCCGATGATGTGCGCGTGGTTTCCATGGGTGATTTCTCAAAAGAATTATGTGGTGGTACCCATGTTGCAAATACCGGTGTTATTACAACGTTCAAGATTGTTTCGGAAGCAGGGATTGCAGCAGGTGTCCGCCGTATCGAGGCACTGACTGGCGATGGTGTATTTGCATATTATAAAGAGATGGAAGAAGAGCTGCTGGAAGCTGCCAAACTGGTAAAAGCAACTCCCGCAACTTTGTTAGACAAACTGAACCACATGACAGCGGAAGCAAAAGCGATGCAGAGTGAAATTGATTCTCTGAAGAGCAAGCTTGCAAAAGATGCACTTGGAGACGTTATGGATCAGGTAGTAGAAGTAAAGGGTATTAAACTATTGGCAGCAAAACTTGCAGATGTAGATATGAACGGACTTCGCGATCTTGGAGACCAGTTGAAAGAAAAACTGGGAGAAGGCGTAATCGTTCTGACATCCGTTACCGATGGAAAAGTAAGCCTTCTTGCAATGGCAACCGATCAAGCTTGCAAACAGGGCGCACATGCAGGTAATCTGATTAAAGGAATTGCAGCTCTTGTTGGCGGTGGCGGCGGCGGCCGTCCGAACATGGCTCAGGCAGGCGGAAAGAACCCTGCGGGTGTGGATGATGCAATTGCTAAGGTAAGAGAAGTACTGGAAAGTCAGCTTCAGTAAAAAAAATTGCAAAATTAGTTGACGTATGTAAAAAATATGATATAATAACTATTAGTGCAATAAAAATACCCGTACAGTTGTATTATGCACAATCTACAACTGGAGGGAGGTTAGGTGTGAGACTATGTCGAATGTAATCGTAAAAGAGAATGAGACTTTAGATAGCGCTTTACGTCGTTTTAAAAGAAACTGCGCTAAAGCTGGTATCCAGCAGGAAATTCGTAAAAGAGAACATTACGAAAAACCAAGCGTAAGACGTAAGAAAAAATCTGAAGCTGCTCGTAAACGTAAATTTAATTAATTTGTGCAGTTAAAATCCTTGGCCATAGTTTAGATTATGGTCAAGGATTTTTTAAAGGAAAAATTTGAAAGAAAATTGCTTTCAAACTACTAATTAAGGAATAGCATAAGCCAGCTTGCGCTGTTCAGGGGTAAAATTATGAAAAAAATACTAAAGCTTGTTTTCAGCAGGCTGTTTTATGTTGGAGTTGCTATTTGTTTTCAAGTCTTCTGGATTGTACTTATGGCATATCGATTGGAACGAATGTTTCCGGTGTTATCTGTATTTATAACGGTAGCTTGTATAGCTGCAGTTCTATGGATTGTCAATAAACGTATGAATCCGTCTTATAAGCTGGCATGGACCATGCTGATTTTGTCGGTTCCTGTTTTTGGAGCAGTGATTTACCTGATTTTTGGAAAATCCAGACTGGCAAGCGAAACCCAGAAAAAATTTGATAATGAAGTAAAAAAAACAGATGTTGTTCTGAAAGAAAAGAAAGATGTCAGGGAGAATTTAAATGAACTGGATTATCATATGGATAACCAGTCTAAATATATCCGTGATTATGCCGGATTTCCGGTATATCAAAATACAGAGACGGAATACTTCAGAATTGGGGAAGAGCTGTATAAAAGCCTGATACAGGAGTTGGAGAGGGCAGAACATTTTATCTTTATGGAATACTTCATCATAGATAAGGGGATGATGTGGGAGTCTGTATTGGAGATTCTGGTGAGAAAAGTAGCCGAAGGAGTAGATGTCCGGCTGATTTATGATGATATGGGATGCGTTAATACCCTGCCTGCGCAGTTTTACAAACAGCTTCAGGCAAAAGGAATCAAATGCGCAGCTTTTAATCCCTTCCGCCCCATTGTATCCGTAATCATGAATAATCGTGACCACAGGAAGATAACTGTTATTGATGGGCACACCAGCTTCACCGGGGGAATTAACCTCGCCGACGAGTATATAAACCGTAAGAAGCGTTTTGGCCACTGGAAAGATACCGGGGTTATGTTAAAAGGAGAAGCGGTACGGAATTTTACGGTTATGTTCATTCAGATGTGGAATGTAATTACCGGTATGGAAGATAAATTAGAAAATTATATGCCTCACGTATATCATAAAGAACCATTTAGAGGGGAAGGCTTTGTTCAGCCTTACGCAGATACCCCATTGGATGATGAAATCGTGGGAGAAAATGTTTACATAAATGCAATTACAAAGGCTAAGCGGTATGTCTATATTTTCACTCCTTATCTGATTATCGACAATGAGATGATGACAGCGCTGTGCCTGGCTGCAAAAAATGGAGTGGATGTAAGAATTGTTACACCAGGGATACCGGATAAGAAGATGGTCTTCTTACTGACCCAGTCTTACTATGCACAGCTCCTGGAAGCAGGAGTGAAGATCTATGAATATCAGCCTGGATTTATACATGCCAAATCCTTTGTCTGTGATGATGAACTGGCAATTGTAGGCACTATTAATATGGATTATAGAAGCCTGTATCTGCATTTTGAATGTGCCGTCTGGATGTACAGAACGAAAGCGGTGATGCAGCTTAAGAAAGATGTTTTTGAAACCATAGAAGTAAGTACCAGAATAACGGAGGAATTCTGCAGAGAGCGTAATATTGTAATCCGCGGCCTGCAAAATTTACTACGCTTATTTGCTCCTTTATTATAAAAATTTTATATTATTAATTTTTTTTAAGTTTCTCTAAGTTTTCCTAAAGTGTATAGTATATTTAGAAAAAGTATGATAAGATAATTGCAAATCAGGACAAGTTACTGAAATATTTGAAAAAGATGAGCAAAGGGGAGTGAATATATGCCTTGGAATTATCCGGTTATAGGAACGGACATTTATCATATCGTACAGTGGTTTTTTATATATAGTATTTTAGGCTGGGTTGTAGAATCCATTTATATGTCATTTTGTGAAAAGAGATGGGTAAACCGCGGATTTATCTTTGGACCGATCTGCCCGATCTATGGTTTTGGAGCTGTGGCTGCTTATTTTATATTAGAGCCGTTAGCAGGAAATTATGTGGTACTGTTTATTGCGGGAAGCCTTCTGGCCACTGGCTGGGAATGGTTCGTAGCAAAAGTAATGTTACATATTTTTGGTGAAGTATGGTGGGATTACTCTAACAAACCTTTTAACTATAAAGGAATTTTATGTCTGGAAAGTTCGATTGCATGGGGTTTTTACACCATTATATTATTTACTTTCCTGCAAAAGGGAGTCATGATGATGGCCGACAGCTACAGTTATAAAGTAGGCTGTGTGGCAGCCGGTATCTTAATGGTTTATTACATGATCGATTTTACCATTCACCTTTGTAAAGCCAAATTCCCGTCTGTGCCAAAACGTGCCAGAAAGTTTCGGGACAGCCTTGTGAACTTTTATCGGGGATGATTTTCAGAAAACTGAATAAAAGAAGCATAAACCGCTCTCAAATCGCTTATATTTAGGTATAGAATGATTTGGGAGCGGTTATTTTTATGAAGAGATGGTTAGCATTATTTATGGCTGTCATTCTGCTTTTTCAAAATGTTGCAATTGTAAAAGCAGAAGAAGAGACAGCATCGGATGCTGCGGTGACGATTGAAGCGCCATCCGCAGTGTTAATGGAAGCTTCAACGGGAACAATACTTTATGAAAAAGATGCACATCAGAAATTAAACCCTGCCAGTGTCACAAAGATTATGACACTGCTGCTGATATTTGAGGCATTAGATGCAGGTAAGATTAAAATGGACGAGGAAGTGGTTACCAGTGCTCATGCAAAGTCTATGGGCGGATCACAGGTTTACCTGGAAGAAGGAGAGAAACAGACAGTTGAGACCTTGATAAAATGTATCGTTATTGCTTCCGGAAATGATGCTGCGGTAACAATGGCAGAAAGAATTTCAGGCAGTGAAGAGGAATTTGTCCGTCAAATGAACCAAAGAGCAAAACAACTGGGAATGAATGATACTAATTTTATTGACTGCTGCGGTCTTACCGATTCACCGGATCATTATACATCGGCATACGATGTTGCAGTGATGTCCAGAGAACTGGTTACAAATTACCCTAAGATCTATGAATACTCTACTATATGGATGGAAAATATTACCCATGTAACGAATAAAGGTTCTTCAGAATTTGGACTGACTAATACGAACAAACTTCTGCGCAGCTATGATGGATGCATGGGACTTAAAACCGGAAGTACCAGTACGGCAAAGTATTGTCTTTCGGCTACGGCGATCCGTAACGATATTGAGTTAATCAGCGTGATTTTAAAGGCTCCGGATACGAAAACCCGGTTTAACAATGCTGCAACACTTTTAAACTATGGATTCGGAAAGTGTGCCCTGTACATAGACAAGAATGATGATAAACTGCCGATGCTCACAGTGAAAAAGGGGGTAGAAGATCAGGCAGGCTGTAACTACGAAGGCGAATTCCGATATCTGGATACAAAAGGACAGGATTTATCACAGATAAAAAAAGAGATTAAAATGAGTGAAGAGATTACAGCACCGGTAAAAAAAGGTGATGTAGCAGGAAAAGCAGTATATCTCATTAATGGAAAAGAGATCGGAAGTGTAAATATTCTGTTTGACCGGGATATTGAAGAAGCAGGATTTTTGGATTGTCTGAAAGAAGCCTGGGAAGAATATTGTTTCTAAAGGGTATTGGAATGAGGGCCTCGAAAGGGGCTCTTTTCATTTTTGTAAAACTATGATATACTTTTGAAAACCCAAACGGGTTTTTTAAAGATGAAATTATATGGAGAATAAATGAGAAAATTTAAAATAGCAACATATAAAATAAAGACAATGCAAAAAAATAATTCCCCCAGCCGTCCGGTGAGAATAGTGGTACTTGCGGATTTGCACTGCACGGTTTACGGGGAAAATAATATCCGGCTGATACAGGCAGTATATAAAATTAATCCCGATATAGTTATGGTAGTAGGTGATATGCTGGTATCCAAACCGGATAAGCCTACGGATATGGATTCCACAGTGTTTCTGCTAAAAGCCCTGGTAAAGAAGTATCCGGTCTATTACAGCAATGGGAACCATGAATACCGGATGAAAATATATCCGCAGATTTACGGAGATGTCTATGAACGGTTTCAAAAGGAGATCCGTTCCATAGGCGTTGTCCTGTTGGAAAATGAAAGATGTCTCTGCAAGGCGGCAGGAATGAAAATGATTATTCACGGATATGAACTGGATAAGCGGTTTTTTAAACGTTTTTCCAGGGAAAAGCTGGGCGTGGAGGAAATGAACCAGGCTCTTGGAAGACCGGATGAAAAAGGATATCATATTCTGCTGGCTCATAATCCGGTATTTTTTAAAACTTATGCCAGCTGGGGGGCAGATTTAACCTTATCGGGGCATTTGCATGGAGGAATGATACGCCTTCCGCTGCTGGGCGGTGTTATCAGTCCACAGGTACAAATATTTCCAAAGTATGATAAGGGGCTCTTTCATATAGGAAGACATCAATTAGTAGTAAGCGCAGGGCTAGGCAGCCATTCCATCAAACTGCGGTTTCATAACCCTACCGAGCTGGTTGTTGTGGAATTGCAGTAATTTGCTTGCAAATCTTAAGAAAACTTAGTACAATAAAGAATATGCGTTTTCCACATAAAGTGGAGAAGAGACTTAGATTAGTAAAAGAAGGCAGGAAATATTATGGGAATTCCCGTCAAGCTAGAGGCATTTGAAGGTCCGCTGGATCTGCTCTTGCATTTGATTGATAAAAATAAAGTTAGTATCTATGATATTCCCATTGTGGAAATCACCAGACAGTATCTGGAATATATACAGGAAATGGAACGGCAGGACTTAGGCGTAATGAGTGAGTTTTTGGTTATGGCGGCTACCTTAATCGATATCAAGTCCCGGATGCTCCTTCCCAAAGAAGTAAATGAAGAGGGGGAAGAAGAAGATCCCCGGCAGGAGCTGGTAGAACAGCTGCTGCAGTATAAATTGTTTAAATACATGTCTTATGAATTGCGTGACCGCCAGGAAGATGCCCAATTATTTTTATATAAGCCTCCAACCGTACCGGATGAGGTAGAAGAGTACCGCGAGCCGATCCATTTAGAAGAACTGCTTTCGGGAGTGACGCTGGCAAAACTGAATGCGATATTTAAAGCGGTAATGAAACGGCAGGAGAACAGAATTGACCCGATTCGAAGCACCTTTGGAAATCTGGAAAAAGAAGAAGTCAGTCTGGATGATAAAATGGAGTTCGTGGAACAGTATGTACTGACCCGGAAATCCTGCAGATTTCGTGATCTGTTGGTATTACAGACCAGTAAAATACATGTAATTGTTGCTTTTTTAGCCATTCTGGAACTAATGAAAGTGGGTAAAATCAATATCATGCAGCAGGATATCTTTGATGATATCTACATAACGGCCAATTAAGTGTAAATTGTAAGACAGAAAATTATTTCTGATACGTATTTGGGGGATGTTATAAGCAGGCTTATGATATGCATACGATGAAGTGTAAAGGAAAAGCGAGGAATACGAGTGGATTTAAAGAAGACAGAAGCTGCAATTGAGGCGATTCTCTTTACTATGGGAGAATCCGTGGAAGTGGATAAAATTGCAAAAGCAGTAGAACAGGATTCAGAAACAACTAAAAAAATAATACATAATATGATGGACCGTTATCAGACGGAAGAGCGTGGCATTCAGATCATAGAATTGGAAAATGCCTTTCAAATGTGTACAAAGAAGGATATGTATGAGTATCTGATTCGAATTGCAAAGCAGCCGAAAAAAATGGTTTTAACGGATGTTGCACTGGAGACTCTTTCCATTATAGCATATAAACAGCCAATCACAAAAATGGAGATTGAAAAAATCCGTGGTGTTAAGAGCGACCATGCAGTGAATAAGCTGATTGAATATAATCTTGTAAAAGAACTGGGGCGGCTGGATGCACCGGGACGTCCGCTTTTATTTGGAACAACAGAAGAATTCTTAAGGAATTTCGGGGTACACTCTTTAGAGGATCTGCCAACTGTAAATCCCGTGCAATTAGAGGATTTTAAGGCAGAGGCTGAAGAAGAAATTCAATTAAAACTGAATATCTAGAGTGGTTTACAGGCTCTGGAGTACAGATGGGAGAGTTTTTATGCCTACAACTTATGCACATGATGCTTTTGGAAAAATTGTTTATCAAAAGCTTCCGGAAGAAATGAAACAGATAATAGGAAATGAAAGAACCGCATATTTGATCGGACTGCATGGACCTGATATACTTTTCTATAACAGACCCTTTTGTAATAACCCAATCAGCCAGAAGGGACACGAGATGCATGACGAGATTGCATCTGTCTTCTTTGCGGAATGCAAGAAAAAATATATGCAGGAAGAAAGTGAGATACTCCTTGCGTATATGTTTGGATTTGTATGTCATTATATGCTGGACAGTACCTGTCATCCATATATAAATGAATATATCGAGAAGACAGGGGTATCCCACGACGAAATCGAAACAGAGTTCGACCGTGAATTGATGGAACGCAATAACCGCAATCCTTTCCGTTTCCATCCCTCCGATTCAATTCACCTGGAAAAAGAAACAATCAGGGAAATTGCCAATGCGCTGTCAGATATCAGCGAATGCCAGGTGCGCCATTGCTTAAAAGCAATGAAGTTCTATACGAATATAACGGTCTGCTCCAACTGTTTTAAGAGAAATCTTTTTCTTAATCTGGCTCATTTTACGAAAGCATCTGATGCAATTCAGGGTAGAATTATAAAAAAGAAGAAAAGCAAACGCTGTGAGGAAAGTAACCAGATGCTTTTGCATTTGTTTAGGCTGGCGGTACCGGAGACGGTTACGGTAATGGAAGATTTTTATAATACCATTACGGATATGGACTACCTCAATTACCGTTTTGAAAGAAACTACAAATAAATGGAGATACTCTGAAATACTTTATAATATTCTTTCACATCCAACATATACTAGTAGAAAAGCCATAGGATGTGAAGTGGATGAAGAAAATAACAGCAATTCTTTTAATACTGCTGCTCAGTATTTCCGGAAATCGCCTGGCTGCTCTGGCGGCAGAGGATCAGACGCCGGAAGAGCTGAATAATTTATACGCCCGTAGTGCCGTTTTAATGGATGGTGATACAGGGCGTATTCTTTATGGAAAGAATGAAAATGATGTAATGCCAATGGCAAGTACTACAAAGATCATGACCTGTATACTCACACTGGAAAAAGGAGATCTGGATTCTGTAGTTACCGCATCTTCCCTTGCTGCGTCTCAGCCAAAGGTTAGGCTGGGTATGAATACAGGAGAACGGTTTTATCTCAAAGACCTGCTCTATGCACTTATGCTGGAGTCTTTTAATGATGCCGCTGTTGCCATAGCCGAGCATCTGGGTGGAAGCGTGCAGGGATTTGCAGATATGATGAATGCAAAAGCAAAAGAGATAGGATGCACGGATACATATTTTATATCACCCAACGGATTAGACGCAACCGATGAAAAAGGAACCCATTCGACTACTGCAGCGAATCTGGCACGTATTATGAAGTACTGTATCACAGAATCACCACAAAAAGATATGTTCTTAAAAATTACAAGAGCTGCGAACCATAGTTTTGCTAATGCGGATCAGACGAGAAATTTTTCCTGTGTAAACCACAATGCATTTTTAAGCATGATGGAAGGGGCACTTTCCGGAAAGACAGGGTTCACCAACAATGCAGGGTACTGTTATGTAGGGGCACTTAAAAAAGACGGCAAGACCTTCATTGTCGCTTTGCTGGCATGCGGTTGGCCAAATAATAAGAGCTATAAGTGGAGTGATACCAGAAAGCTGATGAATTATGGGCTTCGGCATTATGATTTCAAGGAAATACATATTGGAAATGAACCTGGCGTATTTGTAGCATCCGATGTTATAAAACCCCTGAAAGTAGAATCCGGAATTCCGGAAAGCCAGAACCTGCAGGATACTGCTTTCGTAAATACCAGCCTGAAGTGTTCCAAAGATGATACTATCAAAATGCTCTTATCTGAAAATGAGAAAATAACAGCCGATTACCAGATGAAAGAACAACTTACGGCACCGGTAAAAAGTAATACTGAGATTGGGAAGGTTACTTATTACCTGAATGGAAAGCCACTGAGAGAATATCCGATTATTACCACCCAGAATATTGAAAAACTGGATTTTTCCTGGTGCCTGGATAAGATATGGGGATGGTTTGCTGCCTAAGTTGTAATGTGAGCCTGAAGTATAAAATTTCTACTTTGAAAAACCTCTGTGCAATGCTATAATAACAGGAAGCGGATTTTTCGCAAATACGACATAGAAAAGCAGAGGATGAATTAATATATGAAATCACTAGTAATCGCAGAGAAACCATCTGTTGCAAGGGATATCGCAAGGGTTTTGAAATGCCAGAAAAAGCTTCCGGGTGCTATGGAAGGCGGGCAATATGTTGTGACCTGGGCGCTGGGGCACCTGGTTACGCTGGCTGATCCGGAAGGATATGATGTTAAATATAAGGAATGGAAAATGGAAAGTCTTCCTATGATTCCTGAAAAAATGCAGCTGGTTGTAATTAAACAGAGCGCGAAACAGTATGCAGCTGTAAAAACGCAGATACACCGCAAAGATGTGGGAGAGATCATTATCGCCACAGATGCAGGAAGGGAAGGCGAGCTGGTAGCCAGATGGATTTTGGAAAAAGCCGGCAGTCACAAGCCGGTAAAGCGTCTGTGGATTTCTTCGGTAACGGATAAAGCAATCCGGGAAGGTTTTGGTCACTTAAAGGATGGAAGAGAATATATTCCGCTGTATGATGCGGCAGTGGCAAGGGCGGAAGCAGACTGGCTGGTGGGAATCAATGCTACCAGGGCATTGACCTGTAAATATAATGCCCAGTTGTCCTGCGGCAGGGTACAGACTCCAACCCTGGCAATGATTGCAGCAAGGGAGGAGGAAATAAGGAAATTTAAGCCTGAGGCTTACTATGGACTTACCCTTCGTACGAAAGGCATGGTCTGGAACTGGCAGGATGAAAAAAGTGGAAGCAGCCGGACATTCCAGAAAGAAAAGACAGATAAGATAGCAGAGAAACTTAAAAATGCAAAATTAACGGTAGTATCCGTTGAAAAGAAAGCGAAGCAGTCACAGGCTCCGGGCCTGTACGATCTGACGGAGCTTCAGCGTGAGGCAAATAAAAGGTTCGGATTTTCAGCAAAAGATACATTAAATACGATGCAGCGTTTATATGAGAATCACAAAGTACTAACCTATCCCCGAACGGATTCCAGATATATCAGTACAGATGTGGTAGATACATTAAAGGAAAGGCTGAAAGCATGTGCAGTCGGTCCCTACAAAAAGCTGGCTGGAACCCTGATTATGAAACCCATACGGGCAAACAAGTCATTTGTGGATAATGCGAAAGTCAGTGACCATCATGCGATTATTCCAACGGAGCAGTTTGTTCAGATGGATCATATGTCCGTGGATGAACGTAAGATCTATGATTTGGTAGTAAGGCGTTTTCTGGCTGTTTTATATCCGGCTTTTGAATATGAGCAGACGACAATGAAAGCAAAAGCAGGAGAGGAATTATTCACTGCAAAAGGGAAAGTTGTCAAAAGCCTGGGATGGAAAGCTGTGTATGAAGACATGGCTATGGATGATGAGGAAGACGATGAAAAGGATTCCGCAGGAAGCCTTCCGGCATTAAATAAAGGACAGGTTCTGGAGATTGAGAAAGTCACCATGACGGAAGGAAAGACGAAGCCTCCTGCACCCTTTAACGAGGCTACACTTTTATCCGCTATGGAGAATCCCGTGAAATATATGGAGAGCAAAGATGCCCAGGCAGCCAAAACACTTGGAGAGACCGGAGGACTTGGTACTGTGGCAACCCGTGCGGATATTATAGAAAAGCTGTTTAATACCTTCCTGATGGAAAAACGTGGAAAGGATATCTTCGTTACTTCCAAAGCAAAACAGCTTCTGGAACTGGTGCCGGAAGATCTGAAAAAGCCGGAACTGACAGCGGACTGGGAGATGAAGCTGTCTAAAATTGCAAAGGGGAAGTTAAAAAGAGTATCTTTTTTAAATGACATCCGCAGTTATACCCATGAAATTATAACAGAAATCAAACAGGGTGAAGGAAATTTCAGGCATGATAATCTGACCAATTCAAAATGTCCCGTCTGCGGAAAACGTATGCTTGCGGTTAATGGAAAGAACAGCCGAATGCTGGTATGCCAGGACAGGGAATGCGGACATCGTGAAACAATTGCAAGAGTGACAAATGCCAGATGTCCAAACTGCCATAAGAAAATGGAAATGGTGATGAAAGGGAGCGAAGAAACTTTTGTCTGCGTCTGCGGACATAAGGAAAAATTGTCAGCTTTTCAGGCGAGAAGGCAGAAGGAAGGTGCGGGTGTCAGCAAGAAAGATGTCCAGAACTATCTGAGCAAACAGAAGCAGGAAGCCAAAGAACCAATCAATAATGCATTTGCTGCAGCATTTGCTAAATTGGATATAAAAGAATAAATAAAATAAATGCATTATCAGACATGAGCTGGCGTCTATGGTAAAAAATTGTTAAAATATAGACAAAACACTTGCGTTTTTTATGTAAACAAGATAAAATATAATTGGCAGAAATTTGGTTTTACTTTAATAATATAGAAAATGGAGGGCTGAAAAATGAGTAATACAGCACAAAGCTTGGCAAGTACTAGAATCGCTTCTTTACTTGATGAGAACAGTTTTGTTGAAATCGGCGGATATGTAACTGCCAGAAATACTGATTTCAACATGCAGCAAAAGGAAACCCCTGCAGACGGCGTCATTACCGGTTATGGTGTGATCGACGGCAACCTGGTATATGTATATAGCCAGGATGCATCCGTACTTGGAGGTACCATTGGAGAAATGCATGCAAAGAAAATTGCTGGTCTTTATGATCTGGCGCTTAAAATGGGTGCACCAGTGATCGGTTTAGTTGACTGCGCAGGTATGAGACTTCAGGAAGCAACCGATGCTTTAAACGGATTTGGTGAAATCTACATGAAGCAGTCAGTGGCAAGCGGTATAATTCCCCAGATCACAGCCGTATTTGGTAATTGCGGCGGAGGACTTGCAATCGCTTCCGAACTTACCGACTTTACATTTATGGAAGAAAAGAAAGCAAAATTATTTGTGAATTCTCCAAATGCACTGGATGGAAATGATGTATCTAAATGTGATACAGCTTCCGCAAAATTCCAGAGTGAAGAAGCAGGAACGGTAGACTATACAGGCAGCGAAGCTGATGTACTGTCCCAGATCAGATCTCTTGTATGTATGCTCCCGGCTAACAACGAAGACGATATGTCTTATGAAGAGTGTACAGATGATTTGAACCGCGTATGTAAAGATCTTGCAAATGCAGCAGGTGACACATCCATTCTTTTATCTGATATTTCTGATGACAATCTTTTCTTTGAAACGAAAGCAGCTTATGCAAAAGAAATGGTAACCGGTTTTATTAAATTAAACGGAATTACCGTAGGTGCAGTTGCCAACCGTACAGAAGTTTGTGATGAAGAAGGCAACGTTGCAGAAACATATGAAGCAGTATTAACTAACAGAGGTGCAAAAAAAGCAGCTGAATTTATTCAGTTCTGTGATGCTTTTAATATTCCGGTATTATCCTTGACAAATGTCAAAGGATTTAAAGCAGATACTCATTCTGAAAGATGTATCGCAAAAGCTGTTGCACAACTTACTTATGCGTTTGCAAACGCTACTGTTCCTAAAGTTAACGTTATTATCGGTGCAGCTTACGGAACAGCTTATGTAGCAATGAACAGTAAATCAATCGGTGCAGACATGACATTTGCATGGACAGATGCCCAGATCGGTATGATGGATGCAAAATCGGCTGCCAGGATTATGTATGCGGATGCTGATGCGGCGACAATCAGTGAAAAGGCAGCAGAATATGCAGCTTTACAGTCAAGCGCTATGTCAGCAGCTAGAAGAGGGTATGTTGATACGTTGATTGAAGCAGAAGATACCAGAAAATATGTTATCGGAGCTTTTGAAATGTTATTCACAAAAAGAGAAGATCGTCCGAACAAAAAACATGGCACGGTTTAAGCGGGGTGAATGATATGAAACGAAAACTTAAAGGAATCTTATTGGCAATGTGCATGGCGGTAATCACCCTTGCAATGCCAATGTGTGTTTATGCAGAAGAAGCGGCTGTTTCTGATTCAGACCGTGCGACTATTGAAAGTTTTGCGCAGCAGACAGTAGAGCAGATTACTTCCATGACAGATGAGCAGATGGATGAAATTATGAAACCGTCTTCCATATTAACAGCACCAAACAAATTTTTTGTTGAAGCTGTTCAGGCGTGGCAGGATGTCAGAGATGAGCTTGGAGCATTTAAAGCGACTACCGGACATGATATCGAAGTATCCGAGGATAATATTGTAGTTACAACCAACGTAACCTTCGAAAAAGCGGATGGTGCAGTTGTACTGACAATAGGACGGGAAGATCTTGCGCCGTCAAGCATGACTTTTGATACAGGCGCGGATTCATCCATGGCTGCAAAGATGGAAAAAGCGGCATTAAATACCCTTATGGGACTTGTAATTGTATTTGTAATGCTGATTTTCTTAAGCTTTTTAATTTCTCAGTTCAAGCATTTTGGCAAACTGGAAAACCGTGGCAAAAAGAATGAAAAAGAATTAGATGTTGCAGCAAAAGCAATTCCGGTTCCAGTGGCTCCGGTCCAGGAAGAGGAATTAGCAGATGATGGTGAATTAGTTGCAGTAATAGCAGCTGCAATTGCAGCAAGTGAAAATACATCTACAGATAGTTTTGTAGTTCGTTCAATCAGAAAAGCAAATAAAAGAAAATGGCAGAACGCTTAAGTATAGGAGGAAATCGTAATGAAAAATTATACAATTACCGTTAACGGAACAGCATATGATGTAACTGTTGAAGAGGGTACCACAGGTGCAGCACAGGCTGCAGCTCCAAAAGCAGCACCGAAGGCAGCACCAAAAGCAGCTCCAAAGGCTGCAGCACCGGCAGGTGGATCCGCAGGAGCTGTAAAAGTAGCTGCATCCGTACCTGGAAAAGTATGTAAGATTGAAGCCAGTGTTGGACAGGCTGTGAAAACCGGTGATAATATCATGATCCTGGAAGCAATGAAAATGGAAATTCCAGTTGTTGCACCTCAGGATGGAACCATTGCAAGTATTGATGTAGCTGTTGGTGATACCGTTGAAAACGGAGATGCTTTAGCATCTATGAATTAGAATTTGCATAAATAATGTAAATTCCCACCAGTAGAAAAATCTGCTGAAATACTAAAATGGGAGGTAAAAACATGTCTTATATTCTTGATACTTTGTCGAACTTACTTCACCAGACAGCGTTCTTTAATCTGACAGTAGGTAACTATGTTATGATTGCAGTTGCATGTATATTCTTGTACCTGGCTATTAAACATGGGTTTGAGCCTCTGTTGCTGGTACCGATTGCGTTTGGTATGCTTTTGGTAAATATCTATCCGGATATCATGATGAGACCGGAAGATTCTGCCAATGGAGTAGGTGGACTTCTTCACTACTTCTATATTCTGGATGAGTGGAGTATTTTACCATCACTTATTTTTATGGGTGTTGGTGCTATGACTGACTTCGGTCCGCTGATTGCGAATCCGCGAAGCTTCCTGCTTGGCGCTGCAGCTCAGCTTGGTATTTATGTTGCATATTTCCTGGCAATCCTCTTAGGATTTAATGGAAAAGCGGCAGCAGCAATCTCCATCATTGGTGGTGCTGATGGTCCTACCTCAATCTTCCTTGCCGGTAAACTGGGGCAGGCAACCCTAATGGGGCCAATTGCGGTGGCGGCATATTCATATATGTCTCTCGTACCGATTATTCAGCCGCCGATTATGAAGCTGTTAACAACAGAAAAAGAAAGAAAGATCAAAATGGAGCAGTTAAGACCTGTTTCCAAATTAGAGAAAATCTTATTCCCCATCATTATCAGTATCGTTGTATGCTTAATCCTGCCTACAACCGCGCCACTTGTTGGTATGTTAATGCTTGGTAACTTATTCAGAGAATCAGGTGTTGTAAAACAGCTCACGGAAACTGCATCAAATGCGCTTATGTACATCGTAGTTATTTTACTTGGAACCTCTGTAGGTGCATCTACCAGTGCAGAAGCATTCCTGAATCTGAATACTATTAAAATCGTTGTTTTAGGTCTTGTAGCCTTCGCATTCGGTACTGCCGGCGGTGTTCTGCTTGGCAAGCTGATGTGTAAACTGACACATGGCAAGATTAATCCGTTAATCGGTTCAGCAGGAGTATCTGCAGTTCCTATGGCGGCTCGTGTATCACAGAAGGTAGGTGCGGAAGCAGATCCTACAAACTTCCTTCTGATGCATGCGATGGGACCAAACGTAGCGGGCGTTATCGGTACGGCAGTTGCCGCCGGTACCTTCATGGCTATATTTGGGATTTAGCCTGAAATAAGAGACAGGTTATAAAGTAGAAACCGGACGGATTATGACAATCCGTCTGAGCGCCTAAGCACGCTCTAGTGACAAAATATAAGGAGGTCAGAAAATGTCAGAAGTAGTAAAAAAACCAATTAAAATTACCGAGACAATACTGCGTGATGCACATCAGTCCCTGATTGCAACCAGAATGACAACAGAACAGATGCTGCCAATCGTAGAGAAACTGGATAAAGTGGGATATCATTCCGTAGAGTGCTGGGGTGGAGCAACCTTTGATGCATCTCTTCGTTTCTTGAAAGAAGATCCATGGGAAAGACTTCGTAAATTCCGTGACGGATTTAAAAATACAAAGTTACAGATGTTATTCCGTGGACAGAATATCCTTGGATACCGTCCATACGCAGATGATGTGGTAGAATATTTTGTTCAGAAATCCCTTTCAAATGGTATTGATATTATTCGTATATTTGACTGTATGAATGATTTACGTAACCTAAAAGCAGCTGTTGATGCTGCAAATAAGGAAAAAGGCCATGCACAGGTAGCGCTCTCTTACACTTTGGGAGATGCATACACACATGATTACTGGATCAAAATGGCTAAAAATGTAGAAGAAATGGGTGCAAACTCAATCTGTCTGAAGGATATGGCAGGCCTTTTACTTCCTTATGAAGCTACAGAACTGATCGGCAAACTGAAAAAAGCAGTTAAAATACCGATTCAGCTGCATACCCATTATACATCAGGTGTTGCTTCTATGACTTACTTAAAAGCAGTAGAAGCTGGAGTTGACGTAATTGATACGGCAATGTCACCATTCGCTCTTGGAACATCCCAGCCGGCAACAGAAGTTATGGTTGAGACTTTCAAAGGAACACAGTATGATACTGGATTCGATCAGAAATTATTAGCAGAAATCGCTGATTACTTCAGACCAATCAGAGATGAAGCTTTAAGTTCCGGTTTATTAAATCCGAAAAACCTTGGTGTTGATATTAAGACATTGTTATATCAGGTACCTGGCGGTATGCTTTCTAACCTGACTTCTCAGCTGAAAGAACAGCACGCAGAAGACAAATATTACGATGTGCTTGCAGAAGTTCCAAGAGTGCGTAAAGATCTTGGTGAGCCGCCGCTTGTAACACCTTCTTCACAGATCGTTGGTACACAGGCTGTATTTAACGTAATCATGGGAGAGCGTTACAAAATGGTTACCAAAGAAACAAAGGCAGTTCTGTCCGGAGAATACGGCGCAACTGTTAAACCATTCAACAAGGAAATCCAGAAGAAATGTATTGGTGACAAGACACCGATTACCTGCCGTCCGGCTGACTTGCTGAAACCAGAATTAAAGACAATCGAAGCTGAAATGTCACAGTGGAAAGAACAGGATGAAGATGTCCTGACCTACGCACTGTTCCCACAGGTTGCTACCGATTTCTTTAAATACAGAGAAGCTCAGAAAACGAAAGTAGATCCGAAAACGGCTGATACGAAGAATGGGGCTTATCCGGTTTAGAAATTTATAATAAGAGGTTTGGGGAATTAAAATTCCTCAGACCTCTTTTTGCTTGTTTTTACACAATGCTGAAAAAACCAGATAAAAATTGAAATTTCCCTGGTTTCATGTTAATATTAATATTTGAAAGAAAATCGCTTTCAAATTACTAATTAAGGAATAGTACAAGCCTGCTTGCGCTATTCAGGGGAATTAGAATGAAAATTATAGAGAATACGAAGGAATATAAATGTTATGCCAACGACCAATGAATTGTTAAGTCAGAGAAACCGAAAAGGAAAAAAGATAAATATAAACCCCAATGGTCCCAACCGTGTGCACCGGGCTATGAAAATGGATGCGGTATTCAGTGATATGCCTCAGGAAGATATTCTGAAGACGATTCTGAAGTCTGATATTCGAAATCTTCAAATGACACTTGATGAAGCTGATGAGACTTCTTTCGAAGTGGCAGTGGAAATGATTTTAAATGCCAGGGATATATATGTGATTGGTGTCAGAAGCTGTGAACCACTGGCTAATTTCCTGGGATTTTATTTAAATCTGATGTTTAAAAATGTAAAGGTAATCAGTACCAACAGTGCCAGTGAGTTGTTTGAACAGCTGTTTCGGATTGGTGCCGAGGATGTGATTATCGGTATCAGTTTTCCACGCTATTCCATGCGTACCTTAAAGGCGATGGAGCTGGCGAACAACCGGAGTGCGAAAGTGATATCCATTACGGACAGCATCTATTCGCCCATGAAACTGTATGCGACCTGTAATTTGACGGCTAAAAGCGACATGGCTTCGATTGCAGACTCTCTGACAGCGCCTATGAGCCTCATTAACGCCCTTGTAGTGTCTCTTTGCATGAGACGCCAGGCTGAGATGGCAGAGTCCTTAAAAACGCTGGAACAGGTCTGGGAGGAGTATCAGGTATATAACAATGATGAGATTAATTATATTGATAATCATATAGAAGTGAAATTTCCCGGCAGAACCGATGAAAATTAAGAAGGAAGAACAGGTGTGGATATAAAAATGAGCAAGGTTTTAATTATTGGCGGTGGAGCAGCCGGAATGTTTGCAGCATGTGCAGCAGCTTCGAATGGCCATGAAGTACATGTGTTTGAAAAAAACGAAAAGCTTGGCAAGAAGCTGTTTATCACCGGTAAGGGAAGATGTAATCTGACCAATGCCTGCGATATGGAAGAATTATTTGATAGTGTCTGCACAAATAAGAAGTTTTTATACAGTGCTTTTTATGGATATACCAATCAGGACGTAATTGATTTCTTTGAAGAAGCTGGCATGAAAACGAAAATTGAGAGAGGCAGCCGGGTATTTCCGGTTTCAGATCATTCCTCTGATGTGATTGCCGCCCTGACCAGGAAAATGAAATCTCTTGGAGTAAAGACGTATTTTAATACAACGGTAAAAGGAATTATTATTGAAGAAGAGTCATGTAAAGGAATTATTCTGGAAGATAAAACTAAGCTGTACGGAGATGCTGTGATAGTTACTACAGGAGGTTTTTCTTATCAAAGTACAGGATCTACCGGGGATGGATACCGCTTTGCAAAAGATGCGGGACATAAAGTAACAGATTTGCTTCCTTCCCTTGTTCCTATGAATACCAAAGAAGAATTTGTGAAGCGCTTACAGGGACTTTCCCTGCGTAATGTAAGAATTACCCTGTGTGATGGAAAAAAATGCCTGTATGAGGATTTTGGAGAAATGATGTTCACTCATTTTGGCATCACCGGACCATTAATTCTTACGGCCAGTACTACGGTGACGAAAAAATATCGCGGAAAGGATCTGCAGCTTTATATAGATCTGAAACCGGCACTTTCCGAAGAGCAGCTGGATCATCGTATACTCCGTGAATTTGAAGAGGGAAAGAACAGGCAATTTAAAAATGTCATAAACACCCTGTTTCCGGCTAAGCTTATTCCTGTTATGATAGATCTGTCGGAAATTTCTCCGGAAAAGAAAGTGAATGAAATTTCCAGGGAAGAACGGCAGAATTTAGTATCTCTGATTAAGCATCTGCCCCTTACGGTAACGGGACTGCGGGATTATAATGAAGCCATTATTACCAGAGGCGGTGTGGCGGTGAAAGAGGTCAATCCGTCTACAATGGAGTCAAAACTGGTATCCTGCCTGTATTTTGCAGGGGAGGTTTTGGATCTGGATGCAGTGACAGGTGGATTTAACCTGCAGATTGCCTGGTCAACCGCCTATGCTGCAGGACAGGCTATTGAATAGCTGAGGGTTCAAAATTTATGGACTGCCCGGCATTTTAGGGAGGAAATGATGTGACAAATGCGGCAGATGCCGCAATTAAATAAATAATGGAGGTTTTCAATGAGTTTTAATATTGCAATTGACGGACCTGCAGGAGCAGGAAAAAGTACTATAGCAAAAAGAGTGGCAAAAGAGCTTTCTTTTATTTATGTGGATACCGGAGCGATGTATCGGGCGATTGCACTTTATCTGATTCGCAGTAAGGTGTCTCCTTCAGACCAGGAGGCGCTGAAGAAAGCCTGTGAGAATATAGAAATTACGATTTCCTATGAAAATGGAGAACAGCAGGTCATCCTGAATGGAGAGAATGTGACGGGATTAATCAGGACCGAAGAAGTGGGGAATATGGCTTCAGCCGCATCCGCTAATCAGCCGGTCAGGGAAAAGCTGTTAGATCTTCAGAGAAATCTTGCCCGGAATTCGGATGTTCTGATGGATGGCAGGGATATAGGGACAAATGTACTTCCAAATGCCCAGCTTAAGATTTACCTGACGGCTAGTTCAGCTACCAGGGCAGAGCGGCGTTATCTGGAATTGCAGGAAAAGGGGGAGAACTGTCAATTGGAAGAAATCGAACGGGATATCATCGAACGCGACCAGCGTGACATGAACCGTGATATTGCGCCTTTGAAACAGGCAGAAGATGCAGTTCTTGTAGACTCCTCCAACATGGGAATAGACCAGGTGGTTGAGTGTATATTGTCCCTCTATGAAGAAAGAAAAGGCAGGTAGGACATGGAAGTAATTGTGGCAAAGACGGCTGGATTTTGCTTTGGAGTAAAACGTGCTGTTGATAAGGTATATGAGCAGGTAGAAAAAGGAACAGAACCTATCTGCACTTATGGGCCGATTATTCATAACGAAGAAGTAGTAAAAGATCTGGAGCGTAAAGGTGTTTCCGTGATTAACTCTGTCTCTGAATTAAAAGCGCTTAAGGAAGGCACGGTTGTAATCCGTTCTCATGGCGTAGCAAAAGAAATTTACGATATAATAGAATCAAAAGGGCTTCATCTGGTTGACGCAACCTGTCCTTTTGTTTTAAAAATACACAATATTGTAAAAAAGGAAAGCGCCAGTGGATCAGAAATAATCATAATCGGAAATGATCAGCATCCGGAAGTAGAAGGAATCAAAGGTTGGTGTTCGGGACCTGTTACGGTGATAGAATCGGCTGCTGAAGCGGAGAATTTCGTACAGGAAAGTGGAAAAAGGCTCTGCATTGTGTCCCAAACGACATTTAATTACAATAAATTTAATAAATTAGTTGAAATTCTTTCTAAAAAGGGTTATGATATAATTGTTTTAAATACGATTTGCAACGCGACTGAAGAGAGGCAGACCGAAGCGAGGGCGATTGCAAAGCGCGTAGATGGCATGATTGTCATCGGGGGCAGGCATAGTTCCAATACGCAGAAGCTATTTGAAATATGCAAAAATGAATGTGAAAATACTTACTATATACAGACACTCGTTGATTTGGATGTACATTCTTTACCATCCATGGGTTGCGTAGGTATTACCGCAGGGGCATCGACCCCAAATAATATTATTGAGGAGGTTCAAAAGAATGTCAGAAATGAGTTTTGAACAAATGCTGGAAGAATCATTTAAAACAATTCATAATGGAGAGGTAGTCGAAGGTACAATCATCGACGTCAAAGAAGATGAGATCATCTTAAATATAGGCTATAAAGCTGACGGTATCATCACAAGAAGTGAATATACAAACGAACCGAACGTAGACCTTCGTACACTTGTTAATGTCAATGACAAAATGGAAGCAAAAGTATTAAAAGTGAATGATGGCGAAGGTCAGGTATTACTTACTTATAAGAGATTAGCAGCAGAAAAAGGCAACAAGAAACTGGAAGAAGCTTTCAATAACCATGAAGTATTAAAAGCACAGGTAGCTCAGGTACTTGGCGGCGGATTAAGCGTTGTAGTAGATGAGTCCAGAGTATTCATTCCTGCAAGCCTGGTTTCTGATACCTATGAGAAAAATCTGGGTAAATATGAAGGACAGGAAATTGAATTCGTAATCAGCGAATTTAATCCACGCAGAAGAAGAATCATTGGTGACCGTAAGCAGTTATTAGTTGCTAAAAAAGAAGTAATGCAAAAAGAACTCTTTGAAAGAATCCATGAAGGTGACGTTGTAGAAGGCGTTATTAAGAATGTTACAGACTTTGGAGCATTTATTGATCTTGGCGGAGCTGACGGTTTACTTCATATTTCCGAAATGTCCTGGGGCAGAGTAGAGAATCCAAAGAAAGTATTCAAAGTTGGTGAAACAATTTCCGTATTGATAAAAGAAATCAGCGGAACAAAGATCGCATTAAGCTTAAAATTTGAAAACCAGAATCCATGGCTTACAGCAGCTGAAAAGTATGCAGTAGGAAATGTAGTGGATGGAAAAGTTGCAAGAATGACTGACTTTGGTGCATTTGTAGAATTAGAGCCAGGAGTTGATGCTTTACTTCATGTATCTCAGATCTCTCATGACCACGTAGAGAAACCATCTGATGTATTATCCGTTGGACAGGAAATTACAGCAAAGGTAGTGGATTTCAATGAAGATGATAAGAAAATCAGCCTGAGCATGAAAGCTTTGGAAAATGCAGAAGATGCGGTATCCCAGGAAATGTATGAAGATGTAGCAGAAGATGCTGCAGAGGATATGGTTGAAGAGTCAATTACAGAATAATTGATACAGGCATTTCCAGTTATCTGGAAATGCCGTTTTTGTTGGATTTAGAGGACAGAGGCCCACATCGAAAATTGTTAAATAAACAACTAGCCTGTTAATTATACAACTAGCTCGTTAAATAAACAACTTTCCGAAATTGGGCTTTTTTTCTGTTTTTTTTCTGAAATATGTGCTATACTGTCTCTGGAGTTTAAAACAAATTTTGAATATAAGTCAGGAGATTTTCCGTGTTTTCCAGGAACTCCGGAGTACATTCAAAGTACGTGACAGGGTCAGAATAATTTTCTTTAAAGGCAGGGACATAAAGTTCCGCGGCCTGCGGAAGAAAGCTGCCGGATTTTTTTTGAAAGCAGGTAGCAGCTTTTGCGGGAACCCGGTAGGCTTTATCTATGAAAGATGCCACACTTTTGTGCATGGCGGTATCTTCAGCCGGTAAATAGTAGTAATTTTTATAATCACGGAAAAAATACTTTAAGGTACCAGTGAATCCCGGTATTTGGATTTTACAGGTTTTGTCATGGGCTGTCATATACCCGAAATCCAGTTTGCAGGAGATGGGTTTTGGCAGATTACAGGGAAGAGAAGCTGTAATCAAAAGGGAAAAGGCATGATCAGATTCTTCTGATATTTCGGTGTGGGTAATCGCAAATCTCCCATTTATAAGGTCCAGATAGGATAACAGTGGGAATAATCCGGCTAATCCCCTTAAATCATCGTGATTATGCCAGAGCAGTTGTTCACAAAGCCGCGGATCATGGTTTTTCTGGTATTCCCGGCAAATTGGAATCAGTTCCCCGCCATTGGCTGTGTCTGTGCGGTCTGTTTCCAAATATTCCTCTAACGATCGCTGGTTTAAATGAGTAAGCTTTAAGTATTTCTTCAGTGGTTTTACTTTCAGATATATGTCAATGCTGTTAAGCTGTTCTGGTAGAAAGGTCTGGTTATGGGTTTCACATTTTGCTTTCACATAAGGAAGGTCAAAGCGATCCCCATTAAAATGGATCAGGTATACATAGTTGGCGGCAAACTGGATGAAGCTGTGGAGCAGCAGCGGTTCGTCTGACTCTGTTTCAGCCAGCCATTGACGAAGTTTCCAGGAATCATGTTCATAATACATTACTCCAATGAGGTACAGGCTGGAGCTGCGAGGTGAAAAGCCGGTGGTTTCGATATCAAAAAACAGTACATCTGCAGGATTGTAATGTCTGGCTATCAGATGAACGTTAGGAATAGATATATCAGTTGTTTTAGTAATCATAGGATCGCCTCCAAATTTTTCATAAGTAACTGTTCAGCAGAATTATATCACATTTCAAGCAATTGTCATAGGTGATTTATTGCAGGAAAGAGGAGATCAGGTAATATGTGGGATTTTCAGATTTTGGGTGTCGACTTGTATCATATATTGAGTTGGCTGTACTTATATAGTTTTTTGGGATGGCTCTGGGAGAGCTGTTATGTCTCTGTAAAGGAGAAAAAGATCATTAACAGAGGATTCGTTACCGGACCACTGTGTACGATTTACGGAGTGGGGGCTGTGGGTGTCTACCTGATTCTAAGGCCTCTTGAAGACAGACTCATCATCCTGTATCTGGGCGGAGTTCTTGTCGCTACGGTTTTGGAATATGTTACCGCGCTGCTGATGGAAACTCTTTTTCATACAAGCTGGTGGGACTACAGCAGCAAACCATATAATTTTCAAGGCAGAATATGTCTGGGCAGTTCTATTGCCTGGGGATTTTTTACCGTTATCATGTTTAAAGTGTTCCAGCCTTTTGCAGAATGGGTAGTGAATCTCTTTTCTGTACCAACGGGGCATGCCATGATTATCATTATTACTGTTTTGTATGTGGTTGATTTTTCATTTTCTACACTTACTGCTATGAAACTGGGACAGAAGCTTGGTGGATTGGAACGGGCTATGGGAGAATTGGTAGAGTATGTTCAGAATACCAGGATCTATAGTTCGGCGGGAGAGCTGGTAGAACGGCTTGAACCTTATCGTCAGTCCTTTAACAAACAAAATGTGAAAGAAAAAATGGATCAGTACCAGGCAGGTATCTTAAAATTCCTGAATCTGGAAGGGAAAGAAGAGAGTCTGGGTGAAATCAAAAATAAACTGTCTGCAGTCAGGGATCAGTATGTTAAAATGGCTTCCGGTATTAACTGGAATGACAGGCGTCTGTTCCGCGCATATCCGAATCTGAGTAAAGCAACCGGAACAAAGAGATGGATGAAAAAGAAAAGTAAAAAAAGGAATGCAAAAAAATGTGTAAATGATAAATCAAAAAAGAATGATAGATAAAAAAACGATAGATCAAAATAACGATGGATAAAAAACGATAGATAAAAAACGATAGATAAAAAAACGATAGATCAAAAAACGATAGATCAAAAAACGATAGATCAAAATTAGATTTTTAATGAGGATGAAATAATTTACGCTATAAAATTATCCGTGGGTAACTGCTGATAATCTTTATGATATATTTAAAAAGAAGGAAGGTAAAAAAAATGGCACGATTCACGTTTAAGGGCGGGATCCATCCAAACGATGGAAAAGACCTGTCTAAAGACAAACCGATTCGGACTGTGTTGCCAAAAGGCGATCTGGTGTATCCGCTTTCTCAGCATATCGGTGCGCCAGCCAAACCGATTGTAGCAAAGGGTGACCATGTAGTAATCGGACAGAAAATTGCTGAAGCCGGTGGATTTGTATCCGCTCCGATTCATGCTTCCGTATCTGGTACGGTTAAGACAATTGAGCCAAGGCTGACAGTTACAGGAGTAATGGCAGATGCCATCGTCATCGAAAATGACGGTAAGTATGAAGAACTGCAGTGGCCAAAAAGAAAGCCATTGAAAGACCTCACAGGGCCTGAAATTCTGGAGATGGTAAAGGAGGCCGGCATTGTCGGTATGGGTGGAGCTGGTTTTCCAACTCATGTAAAATTATCTCCGAAGGAACCCGATAAGATTGACTACATTATTGCAAACTGTGCAGAATGCGAGCCATATCTGACAAGCGATTACAGGAGGATGTTAGAATCCCCGGAAAAAATCGTTGGCGGAGTACGGGCAATTCTTAGACTATTCCCAAAAGCAAAAGGTATTATTGCGGTGGAAGACAATAAGAAAGATGCAATTGCCATTTTAAAAGAAGCAGCAAAGGATGATTCCAATATTGAAGTCATGGAATTGAAAACAAAATATCCCCAGGGTGCAGAGCGTCAGCTTATATATGCAACTACAGGGAGAGCGATTAATTCATCTATGCTTCCGGCAGACGTTGGATGCATTGTAAATAACTGTGATACGGTTACTGCCGTTTACCGGGCTGTTTATGAAGGAAGACCGCTGATGCACCGTATTGTTACGGTAACGGGAGATGCAATTGCTAATCCCCAGAACTTCAGTGTGTGTACCGGAACAAATTATCATGAACTGATTGAAGAAGCAGGGGGATTTAAGACACAGCCGGAGAAAATTGTATCCGGAGGTCCGATGATGGGATTTGGGTTATATAATCTGGATGTTCCTACAACGAAGACATCTTCTGCTCTTTTATGCCTGACAAAGGATGAAGTTTCCCAGTATGAGCCTACCGCATGTATCAACTGCGGCCGCTGTGTGAGTGTCTGTCCGGGACGTATTATACCGTCCAAACTGGCGGATTATTCCATGCGCCATGACGAGGAGTCCTTTGTTAAATATGAAGGTATGGAATGCTGCGAATGCGGCTGCTGCAGCTTTATTTGTCCTGCAAAGCGCCCGTTAACCCAGTATATTAAATCTATGCGTAAAATTGTTCTTGCAAATAGAAAAAAGAAGTAGAAGGGAGAGTGAACAAAAATGAGCGATTTATTAAAAGTATCCTCAAATCCTCATATCCGCTCGCCATATAAGAGCAGCCAGATTATGCTTATGGTACTGGCGGCACTGCTTCCGGCAAGTGCGTTTGGCGTTTGGAATTTTGGATTAAATGCTTTTATTATTATTATCATATCTGTTGCATCCAGTGTAGCTACTGAGTATATCTACGAAAGGCTGATGCATAAAAAAATCACGATTAACGATTACAGTGCTGCTGTAACAGGTCTTTTACTGGCATTGAACCTGCCGGCGACGGTGCCCTGGTGGCTGCCCATTATTGGAAGTGTATTCGCAGTCTTGATTGTAAAACAATTATTTGGAGGCCTGGGACAAAATTTTATGAACCCGGCTTTAGGAGCAAGATGCTTCCTGTTAATTTCTTTTACCGGAAGAATGACAGACTTTACATATGACGGTATTTCCGGAGCAACACCTCTGGCTGCATTGAAAGCAGGAGAGGCAGTGAGCCTGAAGGATATGTTTTTTGGAACGACTGCAGGAACCATCGGTGAGACATCCGTAATTGCTATCCTTATTGGAGCAATTTTTCTCCTTGCTACGGGGATTATCAATCTTCGTATCCCTGCAACATATATTATCACCTTTGCGTTATTTATCGTAATTTTTGGGGGACATGGTCTGGATGGAAGCTATCTGGCAGCGCAGCTTTGCGGCGGTGGTCTGATGCTGGGGGCATTTTTCATGGCAACGGATTATGTGACTTCACCGATCACGAAGAATGGACAGCTAATTTTTGGTATTGTCCTGGGTATATTTACCGGACTGTTCCGTATGTTTGGAAATTCTGCGGAAGGTGTTTCTTATGCAATTATTATCTCAAACATGTTAGTACCGCTGATTGAGAAAGTAACCTATCCGAAGCCTTTTGGAAAAGGAGGCGAAAAGTTTTGAATAATATAATAAAAAATGCATTGATTCTCATGGCGATTACACTTGTGGCAGGTATATTGCTTGGCGGCGTATATGAGATTACAAAAAATCCGATTAAACAGCAGCAGGAAACTGCGAAAGCAGAAGCCTACAAAGCGGTATTCCCCGATGCGGACAAACTGGAAGCAATTGAAGATCAAAAAGCTTCTCTTGATTCTGCCGCAGCGGTATTAAGTGAAAATGGTTTTTCAGCTGAAAAAATTAATGAAGTGCTGCGAGTTCTGGATGCTTCCGGCAAATCGCTGGGTGTTGTTATGAACGTGACAACTGGTGAAGGTTACGGCGGTGATATTATATTTACCATGGGAGTCCGAAATGACGGAACCTTAAACGGTATAGAAATATTAACCATCAATGAAACAGCAGGTCTTGGAATGAAAGCAGATGAAGATGCTTTTAAGTCCCAGTTTAAAGATAAGAATGTGGAAAAGTTTTCTTATACAAAAGGAGGGGCTCAGTCCGATGACCAGATTGATGCCTTGAGCGGGGCAACGATTACAACAAATGCTATGACAAATGGTGTAAATGCCGGTCTTGCTTTCTTCAAGTCTTTAAGTGAAGGAGGTCTTTTAGATGAATAAAATGACAGAACGTCTTTATAATGGTTTGATTAAAGAAAATCCTACCTTTGTGCTGATGCTTGGTATGTGTCCCACGCTGGCGGTAACCACTTCTGCCATTAACGGCGTAGGTATGGGGCTGACAACGTTGGTTATTCTGGCAATGTCAAATCTGATTATTTCAGCACTCCGTAAAGTAATACCGGGTGGTGTGCGTGTGCCGGCTTTTATTGTAATTGTAGCTTCCTTTGTAACGATTGTTCAGTTTTTACTGGAGGCGTATATTCCATCCCTGTATGACAGCCTTGGAATCTATATTCCGCTTATCGTTGTAAACTGTATTATCCTTGGTCGTGCGGAGTCTTATGCTTCTAAAAATCCGGTTATGCCGTCCTTATTCGACGGAATCGGTATGGGACTTGGATTTACCGTAGGTTTGACCTGTATTGGCGCTGTAAGGGAATTAATCGGCGCAGGACAGCTGTTTGGATTTCAGATCATGCCGTCCGCCTATGAGCCGGTTACGATCTTTATCCTGGCACCTGGAGCATTCCTGGTACTGGCTATGCTGACTGCAATACAGAACAAAGTGAAAATCAATGCAGAAAAGAAGGGCAAAGCAACAAAGATTGGTTCCGGATGTACCGGTTCCTGTGATTCTTGCGGGAGCAGCTGTAAAGGAGGAGAAGCATAATGAAAGAATTAATCATGATTGGCATAGGCTCCGCTTTTATCAATAACGTAGTATTAAGCCAGTTCCTGGGATTATGTCCGTTCCTGGGCGTATCTAAAAAGATCGGGACGGCAGCCGGGATGGGTGCAGCGGTTATATTTGTTATCACCATATCATCCTTTATAACGGGACTGGTATACCAGTTTATACTGACGCCACTGAATTTGACGTATTTGCAGACCATCGTATTCATTCTGGTAATTGCTGCGCTGGTACAGTTTGTGGAAATGTTTTTGAAAAAGTCAAGCCCCGGTCTCTACAATGCACTGGGTGTTTACCTGCCTTTAATTACAACAAACTGTGCAGTACTTGGTGTAGCATTACTGAATGTACAGAAATCATATAACCTGTTAGAAGGTGTTGTAAACGGATTTGCTACGGCAGTGGGATTCTTCGTAGCGATCGTGCTTATGGCCGGTATTAGGGAAAAGACAGAGCATAATGACGTTTCACCTGCATTTCAGGGTTCCCCGATTGTATTGCTCACAGCGTGCCTGATGGCGATTGCCTTCTTTGGTTTCGCAGGATTGAAATAAGGGGGGATGATAAGTATGTTAACAGGAATATTACTAGCGGCAGCGATTGTAGGAGGTACCGGTTTATTATTGGGACTTTTCCTGGGATTTGCCGGCAAGAAATTTAATGTAGAAGTAGATGAAAGAGAACTTATGATCCGTGATGAACTGCCGGGAAATAACTGTGGCGGCTGCGGATACGCAGGCTGTGATGCTTTGGCAAAAGCAATCGCTTTAGGTGAAGCAGAAGTAGGGGCTTGTCCCGTTGGCGGAGCGCCGGTAGCAGCAAAAATCGGTGAAATCATGGGTAAAGCAGCCGGTGACAGTAAACGTATGACGGCTTTTGTAAAATGCGCGGGAACCTGTGAAAAGGTTTCTAATGATTATGATTACAGCGGCGCACAGGACTGCGAAATGCTGGCATTTGTACCAGGCGGCGGTCCAAAGAGCTGTAACCACGGATGCCTGGGATTTGGAACCTGCGTTAAGGTTTGTCCTTTTGATGCCATTCATATCATTGACGGGATTGCAGTAGTGGATAAAGAGAGCTGTAAAGCCTGCGGCAAATGTATTGCCCACTGTCCGAAACATCTGATTGAAATGGTTCCTTACGAGGCAAAACATCTTGTAAAGTGTTCTTCCAGGGATAAAGGCAAGATTACGATGCAGTCCTGTAAAGCAGGATGTATCGGATGTAAAAAGTGTGAAAAAGAATGTCCTGCCGGAGCGATTTCCGTAACAGATAATGTAGCCCATATTGATTATGAGAAATGTACCGGCTGCGGAATCTGTGCTGAAAAATGTCCGGTTAAGATAATAACAGGAAAACCAGCTTAATGGCATGGAGACTGCCGTGAGGGTCAAAAATCCCGCCGTTTGAGGCGGGGTTTTTGATTTATAAAAAGCAGTGAACAAAAGGAGGAATATAATTGCAGCAATCATTGATTAAGCGTCTGAAACCCATCACAGAAGAGGAGCAGAGGATTTTAACCGGAGACAGGCATATCCAGAAGGAGATTTATACTACCGGCAGGGAATTCACGGTGGACAGTGCAAAGATGCTTGAGAAGGGAAGACTGATAGATATTCGTACTCATACCAGGTTCATTGCTTTTCCTTCCCATAAGCACAATTATATTGAGATTATGTATATGTGTGCAGGCCAGACTTCCCATATTATAAACGGCAGCACCAAAGTGACGCTGAAAGAGGGGGATCTGCTTTTTATGAACCAGTTTTCCGCTCATGAGATTTTAGCGGCAAAGGAAGAGGATATTGGGATTAACTTTATTATACTCCCGGAGTTTTTTGATGAAGTACTGCCCATGCTTACCAAGGGAAATGTACTGAGTAATTTTCTGGTCAGTACTCTTCGCAGGAATACCAATACGGCAGGATATCTGCATTACCGGGTAGCCCAGGTGCTTCCGATTCAAAATCTGATCGAAAATCTGGTATGGTCCTTGCTTAACCATCAGCCGAATTACCGCCAGATTAACCAGACCACTATGGGACTGCTGTTTATGCAGCTGGTGAATGCAACAGACTGCATCGAAGCGGGTAATCAGGAACAGCATCAGGATTTATTTATTATGCAGGTGTTAAAATACATTGAAGAAAACTATAAAGCGGCAACGCTGAGTGAAATTGCAGGTGATATGAACCAGTCTGTTTCCAATATGAGCAAGCAGATTAAACATGCCACAGGAAGAACATTTAAAGAACTTCTTCAGGAGAAGCGGCTTTCCCAGGCGGAACATCTGATACGGGATACCACAATTCCAATAACTGACATTATTTATCTGGTAGGATATGACAATACAAGCTATTTTCACCGTATTTTCAAGGAAAACTATCATATGAGCCCGAAATGTTATCGAAAAGCTATCGTTGACAACGGCAGTAATTCTTTATAGAATAGAAGAGTAGTTGTTCAGCAAAAGACAGGAGGGCATATGAATAAGAAAAAATCAGGGATTATCTGCTTACTGGTTCTGTTGATCTGTCTGTTGATTCCGATGACGGCTTCGGCAGCATCGAAGAAAAATGGATGGTATCAGAAGGGCAGTAAATGGTACTATGCGAAAAATGGGAAAAATGAAACCGGATGGAAGAAGTACCAGGGGAAAAAGTTCTATTTACAGAAAGATAAGAATGGCCGGATGGCTACCGGCTGGTGCAAGATAGGAAGCAAGTGGTATTATTTTGAACCGACTAAATCACCGGTGGGTGCAATGCGCACAGGATGGTTGAATGTTGGTGGAAAGAAGTATTACCTTGGAAAAAAAGGTGTGATGTACACCGGCAAACGCAAGATCGGAAAAAACAGATACCAGTTTGCCGTATCCGGAGAATTGGTCCGAAAGCTGAAAAACCCTCAGTGGAGAACCAACAGTAAAGGGAAATGGTACGACAATGGCGATGGTACATACCCCAAATTCACCTGGATGACGATAGGTGGGAAACGGTACTATTTCGACAGAAACGGATATGTAATTACCGGGTGGCAGGAGATAAACAGCAAGTATTATTACATGGGTACAGATGGGGCTATGCATGCAAATAAGTGGATTACCACCAATGGACGTAAGTTTTACGTACAGAGTGATGGTACCATGGCCACCTGTAAATGGGTGGGTAAAAAGTATGTAGGTGCAGACGGCTACTGGATTAAAAAATATCAGTCTGCCAGCAACAAAGGAAAAGACGGCTGGACAGGAGATAACAGTACGGTTCGCTTCAAAAAAAATAATGCTGCAGTCGTTAACTGGAGATACTTTAAAAATGGAAGGAAACTGAGGGGCTGGAACCTGATCGGTGGAAAATATTACTATTTTGAAAATGATGGCTATATGCGAATCGGATGGCTGAAACGCGGCAGTTCCATGTATTTTATGAGCACCTCGAAGTCCGGTAATATCGGAGCGGCAGTAAAGGGATGGATGAAAATAGACGGCAAGCTTTATTATTTCTTCCCAACAGGTAAGATGGCTAGAAACCAGACTCTTCTGGCAAGTGATAAAAAATATTATACATTTGATAATAATGGTGTTTGTGTGAAGGTTAGCTGACAGTTGTATTGGACAAATGCAAGGTCTAATAAATGTTAACAAAATATTATGTGATTCTATAATGGGCATGTTGCTGGCTACAGCAATATGCCTGTTTTTGTTAGGGCACGGCCCTGTTTTCCATTGAGGAGTTTTTCGTTGATCCGAAAAACGGAACTTTGGAGAACAAATAAACCACCTGCTCTGCGTAACATCATCAACTGAAGGAAATCACGACTTTTATCAAGTCTTTTCGACATAAGTTCTGTTAATTGTAAAAATTTTATTTTTATATTTATTGTGTATTAGATATTTAGTAAGTACTGTCACTAGCTAAAAAAAGAACGGCATCGTTATTATTCTTCTATTTTTTCACAACTCTGACAGAGTCGATCAGAGTTGTGGATTGATCAGATTATTTGATTTTTAATAGATGATATTTCGAGGAATTCCTGTCGGCAACACTAATTTCATAGTTCTGGTTGGCCGGATTCCATACAGCTATCCCCTATTCGTGCAAAACCTTCCAAGACAGAAGCCTTGGCTAAAAGCTGTATTCTTTTTTTTCCTGTTCCTGCAGTTCGTTGTTGGCACTGCGCAGAACATCCTCCGCCATGTTGTACACCAGAATCTGTGACCAGAAATCCTGGTATACATAGATGGATGCCTCACCCGTTATACTTTCAAATTTTAACTTGTTTTTTAACGTGTTATAATCCTCTTCTATATTCCATCTTTTAAAGTACAGTGCAGATATTTCCAAACAGGGGAATTCTGTTTCTGACAGGTTTGTGAGAAAAGCAATTTCTTCTTTGGAAGGTGTCTGGTCTTTTACAATGCGCACGTCTGTATATTTTCTCTTTTTTAACTGTTCGGCCTCGGCTGGGTATTTTTTCTATATTTTAGCTGTTCTGTGCTGACAAGAATTCATGGATGTAAGCCGACATTTTCCGTTACATAAAACGTGCTATTCAATACTTTATATGATATATGTGGTGCGTCTATGTTAATATAATAATAATATGTCGAAAAGGAGAGAGGGAGTTATGAATGTTAGAAACAATTTTTTACACAGAAATTGGAAAAGATGGATAGCAATGTTAATGGTAATGGTTATGTTGCTTTTACAGCCGTGCACAGCCATGGCTGATGCCAAGATATCCCGTACAGCGGTGAAAGAAACCTGGGAGGAAGTAACTGATACATCAGAGGATATCGAGAAAGAATTAGAAGCACCATCCGATAGAAAATCGGATATATTATTAAATGAGGATTCAGAAGAACTACAGGAGGAAGATTTTGAACTGCCATTAGACGTTGAAATGGAAAGATCAACAGAAGTGTTAGCAGAAACAGAGTTGGAAGTTTTCGTCGATGTTGAAACGGAAAGTTATGCTGAGGAAGATTTACCAGATATAGAAACAGAGTCGGAAGTTCCTGTTGATATTGAACCAGAGAAAGTAGATCAAATAGATTCTGAGATCATTCAGGAAACAGAAAGCGATGTCTCAGAGGATATGTTTTCAGGGAAACAGACAGCAGGGAATATATATACAGTAACATTTTTTGCAGATAACATGGTCATAGATACGCAGACAGTGGAAGAAGGAGAGGACGCAGAGGAACCCGCAGGACCAGAAAAGCCGGGGTATACTTTTTTAGGATGGAGCGGAGATTATACTAAGGTAACGAATAACAGAAACCTTTATGCAAGCTACCTAAAGGGAGTGTACACAACTTATCGAATGGAATTTCTTGATTACGATGACAGGCCCATAAGAAATGCACAGTATGTTGTGGAAGGCTGGGATGCATCAAGCCCCGTAAGCCCTGTGATGGAAGGAAATACATTTGTCGGATGGGATGGAAGTTGGTTTGAAGTTAGGAAAGATATGGTAATTCGCGCAAAATACCGAGTTGGGGAGCATACAACATATGTACTCCGGTATTATGGGCGAAGCAATCAGAACCAGGTAAGCCATATTTTGAAAGAAGAATGGGTTGTGGAGGGGGAAGACGGAACCCCACCAGAACTTGAAGAAAATGAAATCTATACATTTGCGGGGTGGGATAAAGGGAAGCCTTACACCAATGTGAGGGAGAACAATACGATATATGCGTATTATTATGCGGGGAAGATCAAAACGCATAAGGTAGAGTTTGTAGATTTTGATGGGAAAGCCCTCATGAACCCACAGTACGTAATAGACGGACAGGATGCTCCAAAACCACTTGATCCGTTAAGGGAAGGGTATACATTTGCAGGGTGGAAAGGGAACTGGCTGGAAATCCGAAAGGATGTAAAGATGAGGGCACAGTACCGCCTAGGGGAGTATACAACATATGTACTCCAGTATTATGGGCGAAGCAATCAGAACCAGGTAAGCCATATTTTGAAAGAAGAATGGGTTGTGGAGGGGGAAGACGGAACCCCGCCAGAACTTGAAGAAAATGAAATCTATACATTTGCGGGGTGGGATAAAGGGAAGCCTTACACCAATGTGAGGGAGAACAATACGATATATGCGTATTATTATGGGGGGAAGCTCAAAACGCATAAGGTAGAGTTTGTAGATTTTGATGGAAAAGCCCTCATGAATCCGCAGTATGTAATAGACGGATATGCTATAGAAAGCCCTGTAGCACCATATAAGACAGGATATACCTTTACCGGCTGGGACAGGGGATTTTACCGCATTACGGCCCCGGTTAAAATACAAGCTGTATACAGGGAAGGAAATTATGCAACCCAACCGGTATACTTTTATGGTAGAATAACAGGGAACCTTTCCTGGATCCTGTTGAAAACGGAGTACGTACCGATAGGGGAAGACGCCCACCCACCTAAACTGCCGGTCAATGCCGGCTATACTTTTAGGGAATGGTCCGGGCAGCTAACTGGAATCCAGTCATCCCAGAATGTATATGCCCAGTATGATAAAAATACAGAGCCGATGAGGACAATCACAGTACGGTTCTGGAACCGGGGGGAGGTAATAAAAACAGAAGAGGTGCCGGAGGGAGGAGATGCAACAGCACCGGCGGTATCAGTAGCAAAAGGCTACAGTTTTGTGGGGTGGGATAAAAGCTATGTCAATATAAATCCCCAAAACCGTTCTGTAGGGGCAATCGACATAACAGCCCAGTACCAGCTTAGCAGCAGCATGCAGAATGCAGGGAGTCTGACGGATCTCGTAAATGCTTTAATAGCACTTGGTGTACCGCTTGCAGTGAAAGATGGATTTGCTGCATTGGGAGCAGCAATCATAAACCCCTTTGATGGAATCATTTTAGATGTATTGGCGGCAACGGCATTAGTTGGTACCATTATTTACTATTGGGATGATATAAAAGGGTTATGGGAAGATATTAAAATCATTTTTAGGAACTTTGCTGGTATGGACGCTGCAGGAGAAATATTAGGAAATATTGAGGCCGGGGTGGATGAGGCTGGAAAAGGAGAAGTGGATTTTGAGGCTATAGCTAGAGACTTGGGTGATATAGCAGGTAAATATGGATATAATGATATTGATGAAGATGGATATGGTAAATGTAAAGTCGCTGCTGATGAAATGGTGGAATATTTAAAAAAGAATAAACAAAACGGTGCAGTAATCAATTTAATGTGGTCGCCACGAGATTCAGGTTATATTTGGAGTGATTATGCAGGAAAGGTAGCTGGAGATAATGGCTTACATGTAGGGGTTCTCTATGAAGGAAGGGTATATTGTAATGTTCATCCTTATGGATTACCAAAACAACAATGGATAGATGATTTCAATTGTATGCCTCCAGCAATAAAAATGCCTCCATTCGAAGTTCCATTTTAAATAAAAGATAAAGGGGTGTTAATTATTAAACAAGATTTGATATTAAACAAATTATATGAAATTGGTTTAAAGCCAGAGATGTATATAGGAAAAAAAAGCATAAGCCGTCTGCATATGTATATAGCAGGTTATTTGCATCGTCAATATGAAATTGATAGTACATTCAAAACAGAATTCGAAACTTTTAGTAGTTTTGTAAATGATTATTATAATGCAGGTTCACACGGGGCAGGTTGGGAACATGTAATTAATCTTTATGAAAAGGATGAAGAGAAAGCATTTAAGAAATTCTATGAATTATTGGATTTGTTTACAACTATTTAATAAAAAGAATACTTTAATAATAAGAAAGACAGAATAGTCATGGTAAAGTTAAATTTAAGATATCTCTTTTATGATATATAAATATACACTTACCTTTCTAACTTCATAATTGGAAAATAAGGACGTAAATTAGAAAAATTGCGTCCTTGTTTTTTTGCCCTGAAAAAACTATAATGAAGAAAAATAACAAATGAAAGGCGGAAACACTTATGTATAATGTTGAAAAAGGGTATGAAGCAGCAAAAGAATTTTATGCACAATATGGTATTGATGTAGATAAAGCAATTGAAATCGCAGACAAAACGCCAATTTCCATGCATTGCTGGCAGGGAGATGATGTAGCTGGAACAGAAGTAAAAGAAGACAAGTCTCTTACAGGAGGAATTCAGGCTACCGGTAACTATCCCGGAAAAGCTACAAACGGAGAAGAATTAAGGGCTGATATCGAAGAAGCCATGAAATTTATCCCAGGTGAATTAAAAGTAAATGTACACGCAAATTACCAGGAAGCAGACCGTTTCGTAGACCGTAATGAAATCCAGCCTGAACATTTCGCAAAATGGGCTGACTGGGCTGTAGAAAAAGGATTGGGACTGGATTTTAACCCAACTTATTTTGCTCATCCAAAGAGCACAGAAAAAGGAACACTTTCCTGTGCAGATGAAGATATTCGTAAATTCTGGGTAGAACATGGTATTAAATGTCGTCAGATCGGTGAATATTTCTATAAGAAAACAGGAAAACCTTGTGTCATCAATCACTGGACACCGGATGGAGATAAAGAAGTTCCGGTTGATACCTTAGGACCGAGACAGCGCCTGAAAAAGAGCTATGATGAAATCTTTGAAGCAACCAAGGACGTAGAAGGTGTTGTTGATGGTATTGAATCAAAAGTATTCGGTATCGGAGCAGAAAGCTATACGGTAGGATCTCATGAATTCTGTATGGGTTATGTAATGAATGCAAATAAAGATCACATCATTATGACTTTAGATGCTGGACATTATCATCCAACAGAAACAGTTTCCGGAAAATTGTCCAGTATTTATACCTTTGATAATTCCGTATTACTGCATGTAACACGTCCGGTACGCTGGGATTCCGATCACGTAGTAGGATTTGATGATGAAACCAGAGCTATTTTTGAAGAACTGGTTCGTATGGATAAATTAAAAGATACATATGTTGCAACTGATTTCTTTGATGCATCCATTAATCGTGTTGCAGCATGGGTAATCGGTCTTAGAAATACCAGAAAAGCAATGTTGGCAGCTTTATTACAGCCAGTAGACCAGATGAAGAAAATGGAGGCAGACGGTGATGTAAGTGCAAGACTTGCATACAAAGAAGAATTCAAAGCAGCTCCATTTGCAATGGTTTGGGATTATTACTGTGCAAAGAAAAATGCAGGAACCGGATTAGAGTGGTTAAAAGATGTGAAACAGTATGAGAGTGATGTATTGTTAAAGAGATAATGAATAATGGAAGGGCTGTTACACTTGTGAAGTGTGCAGCTCTTTTTTTGTGGAAAGAGGTGGCTGATAAGAAGAAGTTTTATATTCAATTTACCTCTTGACATTTTTTATAAAGTGTACTATATTGTACTTGTACAATAAGTACACTTAAGTACACCGGATGATACTTGGAGGTTAGAATGTGGAAATAATCATTAGTAACAATAAGAGTAAACCTATTTATGAGCAGATCACATCTCAGATTAAAGCTGCCATAATGAGCGGGGAGATGCAGCCCGGGGAAATGCTTCCTTCTATGCGGGCGCTGGCTAAATCTTTACATATCAGTGTGATTACGGCACAGAAGGCTTATGAAGACCTGCAGCGCGATGGATTTATAGAAACGGTAACCGGCAGGGGAACTTTTGTGGCTAGCACTAATAAAGAATTTTTTCAGGAAGAAAAACTGCGAAATGCAGAAGAAAAGCTTCAGGAGGCAGCAGAGATTGGCAGAAGCAGTGGGATCAGCCTAAAGAAGCTGATAGAGCTTTTGACCATATTTTATGAGGACGAGGAGGATTCATGATGGATTATATTTTAGAAGTAAGGGATCTGGAGAAAAAATATAAGGATTTTACATTGGACAAAATAAGTTTTTCTATTCCGTCGGGTACAATTGTAGGTTTAATCGGTGAAAATGGAGCAGGAAAGAGTACTACAATTAATTCTATTTTAAATCTTATTAAAAAAGATGGCGGAGAAATTAAGATTCTAGGGAAAGAGATGACGGATAACGACACGGGAATGCGTAATGACATCGGAGTTGTATTTGACGGAGATAACTTTTATGAGACTCTGACCCCCAGAAAAATCGGAAATATAATGAAGAAAATTTATTCTAATTGGGATACAGACTGTTTTCAGGGATACTTGAAAAAATTTCAGCTTTCTGAAAATAAGGAGATAAAGGAATACTCTAAAGGCATGAAGATGAAGTTTACAATAGCAGTGGCATTGTCTCATAATCCAAGATTATTGATCTTAGATGAGGCAACCAGCGGACTGGATCCTATTGTCAGAGATGAAGTGCTGGATATTTTCCTTGATTTTGTGCAGGATGAGACACATGCGGTTTTAGTTTCTTCCCACATCACCAGTGATCTGGAAAAGATAGCGGATTATATTACCTTCATTCACGAAGGTAAACTGATATTTTCTTTGGCAAAGGATGAACTAATTTATAACTATGGAATTATCAAGTGCGGTAAGGAACAGTTTGTAAAAATAGACAGAAATGACATCATTACTTACCGGAAAAAAGATTATGAATATGAAGTTCTGGTATCGGATAAAGCAAAAATGGAACGAAAATATAAAAACTGTCTTATGAATGATGTTTCCATTGATGATATTATGCTTCTGTATGTGAAAGGAGAAACGGTATGAGAGGATTAATATTAAAAGATTTGTACAATATAGCACATAATGCAAAATTAATGGGGTTGATGCTGGTGGTTATGGCTGTGATACTGGTACCTACCAATGGAATTATCAGCTTTATGGGAGTCTGTGTTATTATATGCAGTATGATGTTAATAACGACGATCAGTTTTGATGATATATCAAAATGGAACCGGTATGCAATGATTATGCCACTTTCACGAAGAGATGTAGTAAAAAGCAAATACATGGTTTTGATTATTTTCTCCCTGGTAGGAAGCATAGTGGGAATCGTTATATGCAGTGTTGGCGGCATTCTTTTAAAAGAATTTGATATGGTTAATATTTTGGCAACGGCAGTCGGCTGTATCGGAATTGCTTTGGTGTTTGGAAGTGTTATATTACCGCTTCTCTATAAATTTGGAGCTGAGAAAGCCAGATTGTTAATGATGGTATGTTTCCTGATTCCCACAGCGGTTGTGTACTTCGCTGCAAATGTGATGCAAAGCGCAGGACTGCCGCCACTGGGAGAGACTTTTATAATATTAATAATCGCCTCTCTGCCGTTTTTATGCATTCTGATTATGTATATCTCTTATCGTATCAGCTTGAAGATTTTTCTAAATCAGGAATTGTAATCAGTGTCTCTGGAGTCATGAAGCTGATAATCATCGGTTATGAAAATAGCATCTATATCAGGAAGAGACCGGATCAGTTCCATGCCCTTTTGAAGCCCCAGGGCGAAGCAGGTTGTGCTGAGGGCGTCACCATCTACGGATTGTTCGGAAATTATGGTGACACCAAGCAGCCCGTTTTGAAAGGGGTAACCTGTTTTGGCATCCAGAATATGGTGATAGATTACACCGTCCTGTTTAAAATACCGTTCGTAAACGCCGGAGGTAACGACAGACTCATCGCTTAAATGTACAGAAGTAATCGCAGCATTTTGTTCATCAAAAGGTTTTTGGATACCGATATTCCAGGCAGAACCGTCTGGCTTTGTACCGATAGTAAGTACATTGCCGCCCAGATTAATTAATCCGCTTTTTACATTTTTTGAAACGAGATAGTCTTTAATTTTATCAGCGATATAACCTTTGGCAATGGCTCCAAGATCAATTGAGGCTTTGGGATTTAAAAGGGTTACGGTATTGCCACTGATCGAAATGGTATGATAATCCACAAGATTCTTTGCTTTTTCAATATCCTGACTGTCGGGTATTGTTTTCTTATCCTTGAAATCCCAGAGTGAACTTAAAGGTGCTATCGTGATATCAAATGCACCATCAGATAACTCGCTGTATGTAAGGGATTTCTGAATTAATGCAATGGTTTCATCAGATACCGTGACGGGTTTTCCTTCTGCTTGATTTATACGGGAAACATCGCTGGTTGCAACGGTTTTACTTAAAAGTTGTTCATATTTCTCGCAGACAGCAAAGGATTCATCTAAAAGAGATTCATTTCCAGTATCATAAAGGGTAATCTGAATAACCGTATCCAGTAAAAAGCCCTGCTTACTGATTGGTTCCCTGGAAGAACTGCACGCTGAAAGCAACAGACAACAGGCAAGCATGCAAAAAGTAAGCAGTTTATAAATAGTTTTCATAGCAGAGCCGATCCTTTCGTATTATGTGTAAGATATTTTATGTCAGCCTTATTATAGCACCAAAGGAGACCTGCCGCAAATTATCCGCGATGCTGGTAGAAAAATATTGCCAGTTGTGTCCGGTCTCTCAGGTCTAATTTATCTAAGATGGTGCTAAGGTAATTCCTTACGGTTCCTTCGCTTAGATACAAAGTCTCAGAAATTTCTTTATTACTAAGTCCATCTGCAACCAGTTTGATAATTTCCAGTTCTTTTGGCAGAACACCATGGGAACTATAATTGTATTGTTCCGTGTTCTGCATTAACTCAGGTATTTTCCTTACAATTTCACTTCCGAACACACTTTGACCGGAATAGACAGCTTTTAGGGCAGGTACAATGCTTTCGTAGTTCTGTTTCAGAAGATAACCTTTTGCACCGATATGTAATGCCCGGATAATATATTCATCATCCGAAAAAGTAGTTAAGTAAAGGATTTTTGCCAATGGATCTTTTTTTAAAATTTTCTCTCCGGCTTCCAGGCCGCTCATATGTACCATACGGATATCCATTAAAAGGATGTCCGTTTCTTTCTGATGTGCTTCAAAAAGTTCAATTGCTTCATTGCCGCTGCTTCCAACGGCAGTGACCTTTATCTCCGGATCACTTTCTAAGATTGTTTTCAGTGACAGGGCAACCAGCTGGTCGTCATCTACAATTATTATATTCATATATTTTCCTTTCTGATAAGAGTCAGTACGTTTTTGGAACTGACGCAAATATCTTAAAACCGTGATCAATGCCGGTACGGAAAGTACCATGTAAAGCCTGAACCCGTTCCTGCATATTTTCAAGCCCGATTCCGTGGGAAGAAATGTTCCCGGGAACAGGATTGCCATTGTCGCTGATATGAATCTGATAAAAGGAAGGATGTTCTCTGACGATGATAACAATATTGCTGGCATCACTGTGTTTTACTATATTTGAAAGTCCTTCCTTGATCAGCATGATAAAACAATACTTTACATTTCTTGGAATGGTATCACTCATATCGTATTCTAACGTTGTTTCGTAAGTTTTATAATCTTTCAAAATAGTGCGGATGGTATCATAAAGGTCAATGGAGTCATCATGGAGATCGTGGACGCTTTCCCGAATGCTGTCCATAGCACTGGAAAGCGTATCTTTTACGGAAAGCAGAGGTGCTTTCAGGCTATTGTCTTTATTAACCGCCAAAAGTGCACCGGTCTGTAATATAGAGCGGGACAGCATATGTCCCACATTATCATGTATTTCTCTTGCAATGCGGTTTCGTTCTTTCAGCGTGGCAAGGTGTATTTCATAGTCTTGCTTTTCTAACAGGTCTTTGTTTTTGTTTTCCAATAAAAGATTGAGTTCACGGCTGCTGTCCCGGGATATCTTCAGCTGTTGGGACAGTTTTTGAAAGGTTTCTGTCCGGTAGCAGAGCAGGTAACTCAATATAAAAAAGACGAAAACAGACAGGTTTAACGGATGGAAATCGATTGCCAGATATCGAAAGCATGCTGCTGCGCCGATAATAGTCAGGATCCTTAGTTTCCAGGTGCAAAAGTCGTAAATAATCAGAGGAAGCAGCAGGCAGAATGGCGGGATCAGAAAACACAGGAAAAGATACAGACAGCCTGTGAGAACCGTGACTTTGAGCTGATCGAAATAAGTATTTAGACAGCTGATGCCAAATGCAGTGACAAATACAAATACGGGCAGGATAGATAGGGAACTGTCGATTAAAAATATACAGCAGCAAATCAATATAATGCATTTATCAATTAATGTATCCATGGGGGTTCCTCCTTGCATGTTACAGTCGAAAGTGATGAATTTACAGACATGCTCTGCTGTAGTTTACTTCTTTATTATACCTATTAGCGATTGAAATCTCAATAACAGATTCATCAAAACAGGATGTTATGACAAATGTCATCTAACATCCTGACATACGGCACTTCTCTGGGTCTGCTGATTGGTTTATAATGGCAGTATCAAATAAATGGAGGGTGCTAAGAATGAGTGAAACAATTGTTAAAATAGAAAATCTTGTAAAACGATACAAAGAACTGGTAGCATTAGATCATTTCAATCTGGATATTAAAAGGGGAGAGATCTTTGGGCTGCTGGGCCCAAATGGATCGGGAAAGACAACGGCAATCAGCTGTCTCTTATCCCTGCTTTCTTATGATAAGGGAAAGATAGAGGTATTTGGTAAAACGATGCATCCGGACAGCTATGACAGCAAGCGGAAGATCGGGGTTATTATGCAGAATGTAGCCGTTTTTGAGGAACTGACAGTCCATGAAAATCTGGATTATTTTTGTGGACTGTATGTGAATGATAAACAGGAAAGGAAGAAACTGGTAGAAGAGGCAATTGACTTTGTAGGACTTCAGGAATTTAAAAAATTTTATCCCAGAAAGTTATCCGGTGGACTTCTTAGAAGATTAAATATCGGATGCGGGATTGCCCACAAACCAGAACTGATTATCATGGATGAACCTACCGTAGCAGTGGATCCCCAGAGCAGAAACCACATACTAAAAGGAATACAGAAACTGAATCAAGAGGGGGCAACAATCATCTATACTTCCCATTACATGGAGGAAGTGGAACAGATCTGTACCCGGGTTGCCATTATGGATAATGGGCAGAATCTGGCAATTGGGACAACGGAAGAACTTAAGAACATGATCAAAGTTGGTGAAACCATCCGGATCGAAATACTGGGTCTGGAAAGCAGCATTCTGTTGAAAATCAAAGAACTTCCACATGTCTATTCAGTGGCATATGAAGAGAACGTATTAAAAATAAAGTGCAGCAGTGCGAATCATAATCTTATAAGAATATTGAATTATCTTCAGGATCAGGGAATTTCTTTTGGCAGGGTTTTCTCAGAAATGCCAACTTTAAACGATGTGTTTTTAGAGATTACAGGCAGAGAGCTGAGAGATTAGGAGGGCGTTATGTTTTTTCATATTTATAAATACCGCCTGAAAGGGCTGGTACGAAATTGGCAGGGATTATTTTGGACATTGGCTTTTCCCATGATTCTGGGTACTCTTTTCTTCGTGACCTTTGGAAACTTTATGAATCGGGAAGAAAAATTACAGGCGATTCCGGTGGCAGCAGTGATGGAAAACCAGGACAGCTATTTTAAAGAACTACTGGATGAATTATCCAAACCGGGGGCAGACCAGATAATGAACATTCAATATACGAATGAGGATGCCGCAGGGAAACTCCTGAGTGACGGTGACGTAGATGGTGTGTTTTATGTGTCGGATACAGTACAATTAATGGTTAAAAAGACTGGAATCAATCAAAGTATTTTAAGTTCCTCACTGGACAGTTATCTCCAGGCGGAAAATATGATTAAAAAAGCAATAAAATTAAATCCGGCTTCTGCGGAGATTATAATGAAAAATCTGAATGAAGATGTGACCGTAAATAAAGAAATAACCCTGAGCAGCGGAAATCAGGATGCAATGATGCAGTATTTCTATGCCCTTCTTGCGATGGTATGTCTGTACGGGTGTTTTCTGGGATTATACAATGCAGGATATATTCAGGCAAACCTTACCACACTGGCTGCCAGAAAGATGACTTCGCCTGTCCACCGTATGACTATGATAATGGGTGAATTTGCGGCAGCAGTCTCTGTGCAATTTTGTTCCCTGCTGATATTGATGGGATATCTGCGGTTTGTACTTGGGGTAAACTTTGGAAATAAAATACCGGCAATTCTGTTTTTGGCATTTGTCGGCACTTTACTTGGCGTATCCATGGGATTTTTTGCAGGCTGTATCGGAAGAACATCCCTGAGTGTAAAAACGGGTATCATGATTGCACTCAATATGTTTTTATGCTTTTTCAGCGGTTTATTCATAAATACAATTAAAAATGACGTGGAACAGGTCTGCCCTATTATAAACCGTATCAATCCTGCAGTGGTGCTGTCAGATGCATTTTACGCACTTGATATTTATGATACTTACGACCGCTATTTTAAGAATATTATTATATTATTGATTTTTACCGCAATATTCTGCATAGGGGGATTTTTGCTGGCAAGGAGGAAGAAATATGCAAGTCTTTAATTGTTTTTACAAAATTATTAAAAAAAACATAGGAGGATTATTACTTTATTTTGGGATTTTTATCGGCCTTGCAATATTAATGTCTAATGTTACTTCCGGTACAGAGATGCAGAGTTTTCAGGATACTAAGATACAGATAGCAGTCATTGACCGTGACGGCAGTGAACTTAGCAGGGCACTTAAGGAATATATGGGATCCAGACAGAATCTGGTTGAGATAGAAGATGATAAGGAAAAGATGCAGGACAATTTATTTGCCAGAAAAGTAGAATATATTCTGATCATCCCTGCTGGATTTGAAGAGAAAATAAAGAATGGGGAAGAGGTTTATACCGAAAATATTAAGGTTCCCGGCTCCTATACCGGATATTTTGCAGACAGTCAGGTAAGCCAATATTTAAAATCTTTGAAAACATATTTAGCGGCGGGTTATTCGGTGACAGATGCAGCAAAAAATGTATCTGAGGATCTGGAATTAAAAGGCCAGGTTACGCTGCAGGGGGATACAGTAAAGGCGAGTATGCCATCTGTTTACTATTATCTGAGGTATATTCCATATGCGCTGATGGCGGTGCTGATATATGGAATCAGTCCGGCACTGCGTGCTTTTCAAAACAGGGATCTGAAAAAAAGGAATGAGTGCGGTGCCATGACAATGAATCAGAGGAATAAACAGATTATGATTGCCTGCGTGGCATTTTCGGCCATCGTATGGGGTGTATTTATGATCATGGCAGTCGTGCTTTACAGGGGACAGTTATTAGATGGGAACATAAAATACGGTATATTAAATACAATAGCGTTTTTATTGCTCGCAGCATCAATAGCATTTATGGTGGGCATGCTGGTAAAAAGTGATAATGCCCTTACGGCGCTGGTAAATATTATCAGTCTCGGCTTCTGCTTTATGGGCGGGGTCTTTGTTCCCCAGGAAGTCATGAGTGAAAAAGTATTGGCATTCTGTAAGTTTGTACCGTCCTTTTGGTATGTAAAAGTGAATGATATGCTGGGAGGAGCAATCGGCATTACCCACCAGATGAGAACGGATGTATGGATGGGGATTTTGGTGCAGGTAGGATTTGCAGCAGCAATTTTTGCGCTTACTTTAGTACTGATTAAAAAAACAAGAGTTTAGACATGCCTCTGGATCATATCAGGTTAACGGTTTCGTCAGAAGAAGCAGTATGAGTCTGCTGCTTTTGGCGGAGCCTTTTTGCTGTTCCTGTTCTTCAAAACGCAGTGAGAAATATAATATATTCTATAATTCTATATAGCGGACTGTATTATATAAAAAAAATAATTATATATGTTGACAAAGTATATTATACGACATATAATATAGTCAAACAAAAGGTATTAGATTTACTTTTTGAACAAAACGAGAGGAGGCGGTAAGATGACTTATCAATTGGGAGCGGCACTTACAGATGCAATTGTCCTGGCGATTATTGCAAAGGGAGATACGTATGGATACTCTATTTCCCAGGAAATGAAAAAGGTAACGGATTTAAAGGAGTCTACGCTTTACCCGGTATTGAGAAGATTACAGAATCATGGCTATCTGGGAACTTATGACCAGCCATTTCAGGGGAGGAATCGAAAATATTATTATCTGACTCCCGAAGGAAAGAAACAATATCAGCATTTTGTAGATGAATGGATTACTTATCGAGCAGGAATAGAAGAAATAATTTTGGGAGGAACTAAAAATGGGCAAGAATGAATATTTGCGGACTCTGGCGCGTGAACTTCGAAAGCTGCCAAAGGAAGAGTTCGATACAGCGATGGATTATTATACGGAATATTTTGAAGATGCCGGACCGGAAAAGGAACAGGAGATCATTCAGGAACTTGGAACTCCCCGTGAAGTAGCATATCAGATTATTACGGATGCTGCAATTAAGCGGATGGAAGAACAGGTAGATGTAAAAAAAGGATTCAGCACTCTTTGGATCATAATATTAGGGATCTGTGCAGCTCCTGTGGCACTTCCAATGGCATTTGCGATGGTAGCCCTGTTTGCTTCTATGCTCCTGGTGGTAGTTGCGTTTGTGGGGTCTGCAATTCTGGTAGACCTGTGTGCATTGGCCGGAGGGATTGTTACGGCATTTTGTGGAATTTACCTTTTATTTACCCAACCAGCGACCGGCATTGCATTGCTCGGACTTGGAATGGCAGCTGTTGGAATTGGAATCTTTGTAGGATTTGGGATTATCGGAATCGGCAGACGTATGGTAAAAGGGATTGGTAAAATGTTCAGAAACATTTTAAAGAGGAGGAAAAAGTCATGAAAAAGTATCAGAAAGTTTTGCTGATCACCGCAGGATGCCTGACACTTGCAGGAGGCATTGTTATGGTAACCGGTCTTGCACTGGGTGGCAGCCTGGGATTGAGACTGACTTCAGAAGGAATTTATACTGGAAATGATCAGGGAAAATATTTAGAAGAAACAAAAAGTTTAAAAGATATAAAAAATTTAGAAATAAGTGCGGGTTATGGCAATATCTATATAGAACAGGGGGATTCATTCCGGCTGGAATATGGCTACGATGATATGTTCGCCAAACCGGAATATAAAGCTGATAATGGGAAGGTTAGTTTCAACCTGAAAAGTGTCCATCAAAACGGGATCAGTCTCATTGGCATCGGTAATTTCGCTAATCAGAAAAAAGAAGATTATATTAAACTGATTCTGCCAAAAGGTATTGAATTGGATCAGCTGAAAGTACGATCAGATTATGGTGAGCTGAGTCTGAATCAGGCAGATATTAAGAAACTGATATTAGAAGGCGACAGCGGAAATATCAATATTACGAATGTAAATATGGAAGAACTCAGTCTGAATCTGGATTATGGTAAATTAGAAATGGAAAATTGTGTTGTTCCAGAACTGAAGATTGATAATGATACCAGTTCCGGTGATTTGGAATTGAAAAATATTACTGCAAAAAATGTGAAAATAAGCACAGACTACGGTAATGTTACAGTTGATCAGATGAAAGCCGATCAGGTAGAGATTATGAATAACAACGGCTCTGTGGACCTGCGTAATATGGAAGGAAACACGAAAAATAAAAGAATGAATCTGCTTACAGTAAACGGTGAATACGGAGCTATCGGTCTTAGAAACGTTAAGACTAATAGTCTGAACATAGAAAGTGATTATGGAACAGTCAAAGGAACAGATATTACGGCTGTAAAAAATAATATTCGTCAGGAAAACGGAAAATGCAGTATAGATAACCTGAACACGTCAGATACTAATATCAAGAACGAATACGGTGATGTTGACCTGACTCTGGCAAAATCAGAAAAAGAATATGATTTTTATCTGGATACGGATGATGGAGAAGTCAGCATTAACGGTGAGCATTACGGAGACGATTATACCAGGGATAACGGAAAAGATAAACAGATCAGAGTAAGCGTTGAATATAACGCCAGAATCTCTATCAGCGCAGAAGAGTAGTTTACAATAAGTTGATAAATTCTTGATATTTGTCTGTTAGAGTGATAGAAAAACGAAAGCAGAATTTATACGAAGGGAAGAAGCCTATGAAAATTTTATCTGTCATAGTACCTTGTTATCAATCACAGGATTATATGGAACATTGTATCAAGACCTTACTGACCGGTCAGGATGATGTGGAAATACTTGTAATTGATGACGGTTCAAAAGACCATACACTATCTATTGCACAGAAATATGAATCAAAATATCCAAACATAGTGCGTGCTATACATCAGGAGAATAAGGGGCATGGCGGAGCTCTGAACACAGGAATTGCCAATGCAAAAGGACTCTACCTGAAAGTTGTAGACAGTGACGACTGGGTTAATCAGGAGGCATACAAAAAGATTCTGGAAGAACTGAAAGAACTAATTGCTTCAGATGAAATGCCGGATCTGGTAGTATCTAATTTTGTATATGAAAAACAGGGTGCAAAGCGGAAGAAGGTAATTAATTACCGGCGGTATATGAAAACCGGAGAAACATTTACCTGGAAAGATACCAGAGGACTTCCGGTAACCAATTATCTGATGATGCATTCCCTTATTTACCGCACAGAATTGGTGAGAAACAGTGGGCTGGTATTGCCTGAACATACTTTTTATGTAGATAATATTTATGTCTTTCAACCCCTGCCTTATGTTCGGACAATTCGGTACCTGGATTTAAATTTCTACCGGTATTTTATAGGAAGAGAAGATCAGTCGGTTCAGGAATCCGTAATGATTGGACGAATGGATCAGCATTACCGGGTAACCCGTAACTTAATTGACTATATGCATAAGAAACAGTTTATGATCAAAGAACGTTCTTTGCGTAAGACGATGTATACAAATCTGAAACTGGCAATGGCAATTGCCACGATCCTGGCAATGCTGAAAGATACACCGGACAGCGGTAAAGAACTGAAACAGATTTGGAGATATTTAAAAAATCTTGACAGCCGCATGTATCGAAAAGTGAGATATAGCTGCATTGGTATTGGTGTAAATCTTCCGGGTAGATTAGGAAGGCGCACAGTACTTGGCTGTTATCATTTACTTCAAAGACTTTATGGATTTAATTAATGGAATGTATCCCGGGGATTGTGGCATATTCCTGCCACAGACTGGGAAGCACATTATAAATGAAGGAGGCAAAGTTTGAAAGAAAAGCGCTTTCAAACTATTTATTAAGGCAGTATCGCAGGCAGGACTGCGATATGCGGGAGGTATAACTATGAACACAAAGGGAAGTTTGAAAAGAGAAAGATTTGCAGTAGGATATAATAAATATAAAATATTTTGGATTTTTATGATGGGAGGGATAATGGGATGCATCCTGGAGACAATCTGGTGCTATTTTGCATTTGGGGAAATTTCCAGCAGAACCAGTAACCTATTCCTGCCATTCAGTTCCGTATGGGGTCTTGGATGCGCCTTATTTACTGTTTTTTTACATAGCACGAAAGAAATGAAAACTTTTAATATATTCATTAAAGGATATGTTTTAGGGGGCATATTTGAATTTATCTGCGGTTATGTCTGCCAGGTGATGCTGGGGGTTACATTTTGGGACTATTCCGGATTGCCCTTTACCCTGGGACATTATGTGAATTTAATATTCTGTATTTTCTGGGGAGTGGTAGCGATCGCCTGGGCAAAATGGGTTTATCCGCTTCTTTCCGGATTAATTGAACGGGCGCCGAGAAAAGCAGGGATATTAGTAACAAAAATAGCGGTATGTTTTATGGTAGTGACTGCAACCATATCTGGTGTGGCGCTGCTTCGTATGTCAGAGAGACAGTTAAACAGACCTGCTAAAAATGTGGTGGAAATGAGGTTGGATAAATATTTTCCCGACCATGTAATGAAAAAGTACTTTCCGAAAATGAAATATATCTCAGAACCTCATTTGAGAGGTGATGTGGTGAAATCGGATACATAAAATAAAGGAAATAATCCCTGAACCCGTGCAGTTATTAGGGGAATCATGATTTGTATTTTTTATTGATTGAAATTATCCCTGATTCATATTATAATAAAAGACAAATGTTAAAGTTACTTTAATGTATGATAAGGGGGTCATATTATGGAATATAAAATAAAGCAAGTTTCTGAAATAACGGGATTACCGGCATCAACACTGCGCTATTATGAAAAAGAACAGTTGCTGCCAACTGTAAAGAGAAATGAAGCAGGTGTTCGGATTTACAATGACAAAGATCTTGACTGGATATCGATTATATCCTGCCTGAAAGCAACGGATATGCCAATAGCCGACATTCGCAGATTTGTAGCACTGTGCGCAAAGGGAGATGTAACTCTGAAAGAACGCCGTCAGATGGTTATCGCGCATAAGCGCGTAGTGGAAAAGCATATAGAAGAACTGGAAAGCAATCTGGACCACATTAATTTTAAAGTAGAATATTATAATGCGGCATGCAGGCTGGGCTCCGAGGCACCCCTTAAACAGATTAAATATGTAGAATGTGATGATCAATGCGTTGTACGATTGAAGAATGCTGCCAGTTAAGGGAAAGAAAGAGAGTGGAAAATTCCATTCTCTTTCTTACTGCTGCGGTGTTTGTCGGGCTTAAAAGGGGTATTCTCCTGTTTTCCCTGTTTTAGGCAACACTTTTTTACAAAAAACACTAGACTATTTTGACGTTTTATGAGAAAATGATATCAAGTATGGTGTTAAATATCTAACGATATGAACACGTACATATCCAAAGAATTCATTTTTGAAAGGAGTCTTAAAATGATTTATTCACATGAAGTAGAAACGATGTGTAAAGTAGCGCAAGGCGTGGCTCATGGTGCTGCTCCGATCCCAGAAGAAGCAAAATGGGTAAAAGCAAAAGAAATTAAAGACATTTCCGGTTTAACACATGGTGTAGGCTGGTGTGCACCTCAGCAGGGTACCTGTAAATTAACATTAAATGTTAAAGAGGGCGTTATCCAGGAAGCATTAGTAGAGACAATCGGATGTTCAGGTATGACTCATTCCGCAGCAATGGCTTCCGAAATCTTACCAGGAAGAACAATCCTTGAAGCTTTAAATACAGACTTAGTATGTGACGCTATCAATACAGCAATGAGAGAATTATTCTTACAGATTGTTTATGGCAGAACACAGAGTGCTTTCTCAGAAGACGGACTTCCAATCGGTGCCGGACTTGAAGATTTAGGTAAAGGCCTCAGATCTCAGGTTGGTACAATGTATGGAACTCTTGCAAAAGGTCCTCGTTATCTTGAAATGACAGATGGCTATGTTACAGGTGTTGCTTTAGATGCAGATGACGAAATCATCGGTTACCAGTTCGTAAGTTTTGGTAAAATGATGGATTTCATCAAAGCAGGTGATGATGCTAACACAGCATTTGAAAAAGCTAAAGGTCAGTATGGTAGAGTTGCAGACGCAGTGAAAATCATCGACCCAAGACATGAATAATAGAGGAGGGGAAAAGAATGGCTTTATTTGAATCATATGAAAGAAGAGAAAAACAAATTCTGGCTGTTTTAAAAGAGTATGGTATTAACTCTATCGAAGAAGCAGCAGAAGTTACAAAAGCAGCAGGCTTAGATGTATATAATCAGGTTGAAGGTATTCAGCCAATCTGTTTTGAAAATGCAAAATGGGCTTACACTGTAGGCGCAGCAATTGCAATCAAAAAAGACTGCAGAAGAGCAGCAGATGCAGCAGCAGCTATCGGTGAAGGACTTCAGTCTTTCTGTATCCCGGGATCCGTTGCTGACCAGCGTAAAGTAGGTCTTGGACATGGTAACCTTGGTAAAATGTTACTGGAAGAAGACACAGAATGTTTTGCATTCTTAGCAGGCCATGAGTCTTTCGCAGCAGCTGAAGGCGCTATCGGTATTGCAGAAAAAGCAAACAAGGTTCGTAAAAAACCATTACGCGTTATCTTAAACGGACTTGGAAAAGATGCAGCTCAGATCATCGCTCGTATCAACGGATTTACATATGTTGAAACAGAGATGGACTACCACAAAGGCGAAGTAAAAGAAGTATTCCGTAAAGCATACTCTGAAGGACTTCGTGCAAAAGTTAACTGCTACGGTGCAAACGATGTAACAGAAGGTGTTGCTATCATGCACAAAGAAGCTGTTGACGTTTCCATCACAGGAAACTCCACAAACCCAACTCGTTTCCAGCATCCGGTAGCTGGTACTTACAAAAAAGAATGTGTTGATCAGGGTAAGAAATACTTCTCCGTAGCATCAGGCGGTGGTACAGGACGTACACTTCACCCGGATAACATGGCAGCAGGTCCTGCTTCCTACGGTATGACAGATACTATGGGACGTATGCACTCTGATGCTCAGTTCGCTGGTTCATCTTCCGTACCTGCTCATGTTGAAATGATGGGTCTGATCGGCGCTGGTAACAACCCGATGGTTGGTATGACTGTTGCAGTTGCAGTTGCGATTGAAGAAGCTGCTAAGGCTGGGAAATTCTAAGGAATCCTTTGTTTTCAAGGGTTATAGACATTGTTAGATTTGGTGAAATAGTGTGAAAATTTCTGTGTAGCACACATGCAACTCACAAGTAACTCACACAAACAGCTCACAAATATCAGAATGAAAAGAAATAGTATTTTAGAGGTGTATCAATTTTGATTGGTACATCTCTTTATCTTTTGATTTTCTTTATTTCAGAATGTAATTGCTCCATAGTACGGTGGGTATATACCTTTTCTGTAATATCCGTGATTGCGTGTCCGACAATCAACTTTAAAATGTATTCGTCCATATGGTACGCTTTGGCTTTTGTAATGAATGTATGTCTGGCTTCATGGGGGCGGTGTGTTAGTTTAAGACGGAACATCACCTTGTTGAAACGGTTTCTATACTTGTCGTAAGAGAGTCGTTTACCGACTCCTTGTGTGGAATTTACATCATTAAACAGATATTCTTCTGTTTCGTCATATCTTTTCTCAATTAAAGGATAGATCAGCGGATGGATTGGAACAACACGATTTTTACCGGCATCGGTTTTTAAGCCACCAAGCATAGTCTTTTCTACTAAATTAATATCTTCTGTTTTTAGGATTGCTAATTCCTGTGGTCGCCATCCACTATAAATTCCGATTAATATCATATCTATAAAAGGTACTTCATTTAGATTTTTCCATAGAAGAGATACCTCTTCATCTGTAAAAGGAATTACTTCTTTTAGAGGAGGGTCTTGTTTGACTGGATTGCAGAGTGCGGCATAGTCCTTTTCTACAATTTCGTGTCGAAGTGCATAACGGAACATCATGTTAAATAAGGATTTCATACGACCCTTAGTAGCGTTGCCTACATCAGCATTATGTATGGTGCCTTCCAAATGTTCGACACGGATATCTTTCATTCTCATCTTATGGAGAGATGTACAGTAACTATAAGCACATTCAACGGTACGAATGCTTGATTTACTTGATAGTGTTGGAAAGTATTCTTTGTTCCACTTTTCATATGTTTCTGAAAAGGTTATACTGTTCGTTCTGATATCATAGGGGTTATCGTTGTAATTGAGTAATGCTTTTAAGGCTTCATCTTTTGTAGGGAAGTATCCAATGGTGATACGTTTCTGAACCAGTTTTTCTGATTCGGGATGGGTTTCCCATCCTGCTGTTTTTACTGCACGCCATGGATTTCTGCGTCGTTTTCCCATGTAGTAAACAGAGCCAGAGCCTTTACCTCTTTGAAGTTGTTTTGCCATTTAATCCTCCTCATCAATATATAAATTTCCGTGATTAGTTTTCAAGTTTCTCAATGTTGTAGGTACATCTTGTCCAATATGTTCTTTAGCATTTATCAATGCTCGGACAATTCCGAATATATAGGCATCTTCAATATCAGGTGTATGGAGAATCTGACTACCAACCGAAATAAAGTTGCCAGGTAAATAAGTATCTGATTCAAAGATAAATTCTTCATCAGAGTCAATATAAAAGTAATCAACGATACGGTCAATTAGAAAATCGTATTGAATTAAGTTGCTTAACGTGTCTAAGTACCTTTTACTATCAATGCTTTCATCATAATTTTTTCCATGTCCGATTAAGCGATCTAAGGCTCCGTCAGTTAGGCGGGTTGCTTGTTTTACGTCTTGTATCTCCCGATATGGTGTTAGGCTTTTGCCTAATAAATAATCGTATGAACATTTGAAAAAATCTGCGAATAGCTCTAGCGTTTCAATAGAATAGCAAACTTGACCAGTAATATACTTTTTAAGAGTAGATAATCCGATTCCTATCTCTTCTGCAAATTCTTCTTGTGTATACCCCCTTTCTTTAATTAAATTTTTCAAAACAGCTCCAATATTATACTTTTTAAACATAGAATCCTCCTTTGAATAATAAATAGTTCTTTTTATAAACTTTTTGTAATGTTATTATAGATTATGACATCAGCAAAGTCAACAAGAAAATGAAAGGGGGGATGCCAATGAATAAAGGTTACTATATTAACCTTCCAAACTTCACAGGGCGAAATGTACCGATTACAGAAATTGCAAAAGCAACGGGGAAAGATCCGCAGTATATTAGATACGGGTTGCAGAATGGATTTTTTAACTTTGGTTATGCAATAAAATCAGAACACTCATCAGAGTATAACTATTTCTGCCCGGATCGAAAAGTATGGGAAGAACTAGGATATTTTAGAGAAATGGATGTGGAAGATACGAAAGAAAAATGTCTGCTGTAAGATGCAGGGGGATTGAATAGATTATTAAAAAACCGGAGTTTATGATATGCTTTAGCATCAATCGTAGTGTATCAGATACTCTGGTGGAATATAAACAAACGAAGAAAGGATATAGATGGAAAAAAATAAAAATGAATTGAGATTAATCAATATGGCAGAGGTAGAGGCCAGAGAAGTGGATTGGCTATGGTATCCATATATTCCATTTGGGAAGATCACGATAGTACAGGGTGACCCAGGTGAAGGTAAGACTACTTTTGCTTTGCATATAGCGGCATTGCTGTCAAAAGGAGAGATGTTGCCGTGCGATGACAAAAAGCGTAAACCAATCAATATCATCTATCAAACCGCCGAAGATGGTCTGGAAGATACGATCAAGCCAAGACTGTTAGAAGCTAATGCGGAATGTAGCCGTATACTAGTCATTGATGAAACCGAAGTACAACTTTCGATGACAGATGAACGCTTAGAAAAAGCAATGCAAGAAACGGGAGCAAACTCGTGATATTAGACCCGATTCAGGCCTATTTGGGAGCAAGTGTTGATATGCATCGGGCGAATGAAATTAGGCCTGTTATGAAGCGTCTGGGAGATATGGCAGAGAAGTTTGGAAGCGCCATTATACTGATCGGGCATATGAATAAAGCTAGCGGCAGTAAATCAACATACCGGGGATTAGGTTCCATCGATTTCCAGGCGACAGCCAGAAGTGTATTAGTGGTGGGGCGGATAAAAGATGATAACTCAATGAGGGTTATCGCACATGATAAAAGCAGTCTGGCACCGGAAGGTTCATCTATTGCGTTTCGTTTGGACAAGGAAACAGGATTTTCATGGGAAGGAATCTGTGACATATCAGTAGAAGAACTTTTGTCAGGAGAACGGAGAGGGCAGAAAACACAAGAGGCTAAAGCATTTCTAACAGAGATATTAGCTAATGGACAGGTTTCATGTAATGAGATTGATGAGGTAGCAAAAGACAGGGGAATTAAGAAAAAAACTCTATGGAATGCCAAAAAGGTAATGAATATTGATAGTGTGAAGGTAGGTCATAAGTGGTACTGGTCATTGTGCCAGTAAAGAAGATGGCAAGATTACCAGTTCTTAAAGAAAGGGGAATCTTGCTGCCTTAACTGAAGAGCAGTGGCGAAGAAATCAAGATTGATGGGATATGTAAAGCCCCAGCAGGGCGCGAAACCTGCTTGCAGGTCTGGACTTTTGATGCCACAGGTGTCGAAAGTGCTTTTGCGTTACTTTTGGAAAAAGTAACAAAACAGGGGCTATGTCCCGGGAAAACTGTGAACATAATGGTAAATGGATAATGAAAGGTGGGATATATTTTATTTGGAAAGAACAATTAGTGGGATGATGGGTAAAGGTTCCATTACACATAATAGCCGGAAGTTTTCGGCACATAATGTTGATAAAGAACGAACCTCCCTGAATGTGGTGTATTGTTATAAAGATATTAAACAAGTGTACCATGAGTTGTTTGACGAAGCCTTAGAGCGTTATAATGTCAAGCAGAGAAGAAAAGACAGACAGATAAAGGATTATTATGAGAAAATTCGTACCGGTAAGCAAGAGAAGTTATTTTATGAAGCTATTTTCCAAATTGGCAATAAAGATGATATGAATGCGAAAACCAAAGATGGTGAATTAGCCAAGATGATTCTAAGTTTATTTTTTCGGAATTTTATGGAGCGAAACCCAAATCTTAGAGTATTTTCAGCATATTTGCATATGGATGAAAAAACACCTCATTTACATATAGATTTTGTGCCATTTACAGAAAACAGTAAAAAAGGATTAGATACCAGAGTTTCTTTGAAGAGTGCATTGGCGGCGCAGGGATTCAAAGGTGGTTCCAGAGGAAATACTGAATGGAATCAGTGGATAGAATCGGAGAAGAAGGAACTGGCTAAAGAAATGGAATGGTTTTGTTTGAAGTGGCAGCAGAAGGGGACACACAATAAGCACTTAAGTGTTCTGGATTTTGAAAAGCAGCATTGACAAAAAGAGGTAAATCAGTTAGAAGAAAAGGAGGAAGTTAAAAGATCGGATCTAAAAAAGATTTCCGATGAGGAGCAAGAACTGAAAGGTGAAGTAGTTGACTTGGTCATGGAAAAAGAGTCGCTGACATCTGGTAATACAGAGTTACAATATAAAAATCAGCAACTTGTTAAAGATAATGAAAAAATGGAAATGCGGCAACAGCACATACGAAAAGAGATAAATCAGCTTTCCGAGATGAAACATATTATACAGAGAAATGTGAGTGTTTATGACGAATCACCAGATTGGCAGTTGCCTGATCCGAATCCTTTGATGAGTGCAAGAAGTTATAAGGAAAACAAGGTAAAACCCTTAGTGGCTCGTCTGATAGAAGTCGTAAAGTCTTTAACAATTAAATGTATAAGCTTGATTGTAAAGATTAGGGATATGATATTAAGGATGGATCGATTGAAAGAGCGGATAAATGCATTATCAGATAGGATGCTCGATCAGAAAGAAGTAATTGATCAGTTGAAGGAGAAGGAGAAGGATCTAAATCGAATAAAGAGAATTATTGGCGAGGGTCCGATGGATGATATTTTGTCACAGGCAGCATCATTAGAGCTGATAGAAAAAAATAAAAATCGGTCCTCTCGAAAATATAGTGGTATTAGTAGATAATTAGCTGATGTATTATGGATAAATGAGATGGTCAGTAGTAAGAATATGACGAATAAAGAAAAAAGTATTATGGTACTACTGTGCACAAAACTTCTTCAATATGCGGATTTGGAAGAAGATAAAGATGCAAAGAAATTAGTAAACAAGGTAGTTAAGAAACAATTGGTGAAAGAACATAATACTAAAATACGTAATTTGATAGGTTAATATAAACATAAAGAGCCGGAACGGAGGAAAGGGATAAAAGAAGCCTTGAAGCATGGAAAAAAGATTTGCATGGAGCGGGATAGACTGTATGAGGAGCAGCAGGAGCTAAACATTAATTGTGGCAACTGGAGCAGTAGTTTATTGGAGAGGAACCACATTGATTGAAACAGGGACATATATCCTTGGTTTCTTATTATATTACATGGTGCAAGCACCATGTAATACAAAAGGTCAAGGAAGATGGAAGTTTAATCTTCGTCCAGAAATTCCATGATGTCAGATACTGTACAATCCAGAATTTTGCATAGTTGGTTTACAGTATGGGTAGTGATGCTTTTACCCGTTTTTATTGCATAATAAGTAGATCGTGAAAATCCCCTTTTAGAGAGTTCATAGGAGCTAATATTCATTTTTTTCATAGTCTCAAATAATGGTTGATAGCTAATCATATTGTCACCTCATGTTTAAAGTATATGTCTATACTCGGATATTTAACATGTGCGAAAATACGAGTATAGAAATTGAAAAAGTAAATTCCAGTGCGGGACTAAATTCCACCGGTCTTTAAAATTTAGCCTGAATTATGAGGTTTTTAATGTAAAGATTCCAGATATCTGCTATAATCAGGCTGACTTCTTATAAAAAACCGATTTCCGGACATGGCAAACGAGCTACTGGAATTCTGAGTGCGAGACTAAATTCCACCAGCCACTTTCAAATAATGTGAAAAGGTTACTTCCCGTCCGACAGCAGATTTTTATAAGATAGTTAGTGATTGAAGCGAATCAGCTTAGGCGTCAGATTAACCTCATCGGGTGAAATACGCTTAAGCTGAAGTGCTTTCAGGGTATTTTCACCGAATGATTCCAATGCAGCGTCATAAGGTGTTTTTCCATCCAGACTTTTCCTGGGAGTGGAGTTGATGTGGTTCACAATCAGATTCACATCCCATTGAGTCAGATACTCAAAGCTTGTCCCTTTAGAGACTACCATGCGGAGCATGGTGTGGGCATTTTCTACACCGCCTTTCTGTCCACCTCTCATAGGGTCACAATAAAATGCTGGTGCGCTGGATTGCTTTAACACCTGTTTCAAGTGCCTCTGAATCGCCGAATTCAGAACCTCTGTCTGTAAGCAGGTATTCAAACATAGAGAGGAACTCATAGGTTCCTAGACGTTTTTCTAGATGATCGAAAACAAGACGTACAGAGGTTCATCCGGAATGCCAGGAAGAGTTTTTCTTTCGGGAAAAGGAAGGTTAAAAGTGTTTTCTTAGATTCCCGCGAAGAATGGACGGTGTCCATTTCCACATGAACGTAGGATTCAATGACTGAAAATCCGCATAAGTCCGACTCGCAAAAATAGACCGGTCAGTGATCTGTGTTTTATGGTATTTGCGCGGTTTGAACTTAGATTTGCGTATTAAGTCAATGTTCCTAGCTGTGAATAATCCGTTGTCAAGATAGGTGTACATGGTGCGGACAGACATATCCAGTTCCGGATGATTTGTGGCGATCTGATAGGGGAACTGCCCCTGCTCTATCAAAGGAGTGATAAGCATGTCCTTTTATGCAGTTCGTGTTTTGTCATGTTAATTCCAGCACGGGAATCGCTTAGTTTCTCACGGTGTCTGCAAACCGGGCATCATATTTATATTTGTGTGCGATGGTACAGTGATTGATTTTCTTGTTACAGCCATTGCAAACGTAGGAGCTTTATCAAGTCTGGTGCAGCGTTCCTGCTCAAAATCGGGAAGGTCTAGTTACAGGTGGGGCAGGAAGCTCATTTGATACCGCAGACGAGAATCTTCCCACAGGCATTGGTCTTTTTGCAGTGATACCGATGGACACAGAAGTTTTTTGAATTGTAAAAAGTGCCCTTATGATACCAGTCTGACAGGCGATGTACCTTGACTTCTTTAGAGATGGTAGTCGGATCTTTACACAGGGATTTGGCAATGGCCTTGAAGGTACAGCCTTTATTCAGAGAGTTTTCAATGTATATACGGTTTTCAAGGGTAAAATGTTTTTGGTTGCCGGGAATATATTTGCTCATAAAATCTCCTCCTACTGCTGTCAGAAGGAGACATAACCGTATCACTAATATATGAAAGAGTAAATATCAACTGTGCGAGAGTAAATTCCACTGGGGAATAAGGGAGCGGAATTTAAAATTTCATTTTAGGAATAAATAGTAAAATACAATAAAATTTGATTTTTCCCATTTATTCATGTATAATATTTACAAATATATAATGAGGTGATCGTTTAATTTTCGCTTCTTAATTCCAAATACATGTGATAGTAACATGAAAGTTGAAATGCTTGGATATATCGGAAATAATTTATGTAGTAGATTAAAGGAAGATAACTTTTGGAAAATGGAATTACAAAGGAAAGCGGAGCTGCTTGCTTGTTATTTTTTACGACGTTTACCATTAGTGATACGTGAAAAACTGTAATAGTGGCCAGTACAGTAAAGATATTTTTCCACGTTAAAGTTAAATTTAGAATGTGATTTAACTTGATGTAGTGAGTGGCAGATAAGACTACTGTGAAAATATTTCATAATAAATGATATGATATAAACCAACCAGAGATTGCCAAAGTAAGCATATTGTATTTTATTCAAGTATGATAAAAATTTCACACTATAGAAATGGAGTAACTAACCGTATGAAAGTCGAATTGTTATTAAATATATTGGATACTGATCAAGAAGATATTGATATTATTTTGGTAGGAGAAAAACAAGAAGATAAGATTATATGGAACAAAACAGATGATTATCCTGTAGGTCCTGAATATTCTTTGGAAATAATTACAGATTCTGAAGTGAAAAATATAATGGGAATAAAAAAAGGTAAAAATATCATTGAAAATGTACAAGAAATAAAGCAGCAGTTTATAGAATGCTTATTTGCTTTAGATATTACTAGGCAAGAAGATGAAATTGATGGGTTTGAACATATTCATAATTCTGACGAGATTATTAATGAATTAGATAATGATCCATATGATCCAAAACTTATTCGAGTTGATCCCAAAAATTTTCCTATAGAGCAGATTGTGGGAATGATAAAAGATGGAGATATGGATATTTCGCCTGATTTTCAAAGAGAGTTAGTATGGAATGATATTACAAGAAAATCAAGATTAATTGAGTCACTCTTGTTAAGAATACCGCTTCCAATGTTTTATGTATCTCAGGATAAGGAAGGTATTTTTTCAGTTGTAGATGGTATCCAGCGATTAAATGTTATAAATTCATTTATTAATAATGAATTTAGATTGAAGAATTTAGAGTATTTAAAAGATTGTGAAGGTAAGTGGTATATGGCAGAGGGAAAACCGCCATCAGATAGTTTACAACCTATATATATAAGACGAATTAAGCAGACACAATTATATTTTAATGTTATAGATCCTCAAACACCAGAAAAAGTAAAGTTTGATATATTTAAAAGGATAAATACAGGCGGAAAATCTCTGAATGCCCAAGAAATTAGAAATTGTTTAGCCAGTAAAAAAACAAGAGAATACATTAAAAGAATGGCACAGTCAGAAGAGTTTTTGAGAGCTACGAAAGGTAGCATTAGCTCTACTAGAATGGCAGATAAAGAAATTGTACTTAGATTCATCGCTTTTTATTTGCTAGACAATGGTTTATTAAATAGAAAAGAATATAGGGGGGGTATGGATGCTTTTTTAGATGATACATTAGATTATTTAAATAGTGTAAAAAATGTACAAATACTAAATGATATAGAGACTAATTTCACCAATGCTATGTATAATGCATATTTATTATTTGGTGAAAGAGCATTTAGAAAAACTAATTTCATTAATAAATCTTTGTTTTTAGCAATGTCTAGAACATTATATAAATATGATAGTAATAAAATATCGGAGCAACATATTGAGCAAAAAATAGAAAATGCATTGAAAGAGGAAATTGATAATAATACTAAATTTAGTAATGCATTATCAATGGCAACTAATGATGCGCGTAATGTTGATATAACATTTAGTACTATTAAGAAATTATTAGAAAGGTATTTACTATGATTAAAAAACTATTGATACAAAATTTTAAATGTTTTTCAGAAAAGACAGAGATAGAATTGTCGAAACTGACGGCGAATGTGGGTATGAACTCAGTTGGAAAATCATCATTAATACAAGCGTTGCTAATAATTAGACAAATTTATGATATAATGGAAAGATATGATGGCTATCCTATTAATGAGTTTTATATTGATTTAAATAAAGAATATGCTCTACAATTGGGTGATAGTGAACAGATTATGTCATCTCATGATACCGATATAGTTTGCATTCAAGTTGATGATATAAAATTTGAATTAAAAAAGAATAAGAAAGATAATGGTTCACTATTTTTGCAAACAGAGTATACTTTAGATCAATTAATGGAACATGATAGTATTTTTTTAGTTCAATTTGGCTATTTAAATGCTGAGAGATTAGGTCCACGAAATTATCAAAAAATGGGTAATATAGATGGGCGGTTCTGTGGTTTTCATGGTGAATATACCTTTGATGTTATTAATAAGAACCAAATGAAATCAATATCAAAAAAGCGTAAATTTGGGTTTGATGAGAAGAAGCAAATTGATAGGTTAGAAAAACAAGTTGAGTATTGGCTTAGTTATATAGTGCCTGGAGTTGAAGTCAACTTTTCAAATGAGCAAACTATGAGGCTTACTCAAATGCAAGTCAGTCAACCGCTAATGGATACTGGTTTCCAATCACCAAACAATTTTGGATTTGGTATATCTTATGTATTACCTATTATAGTTATGGGTTTATTAATGAAAGAAGGGGCCATGCTTATTGTAGAAAATCCTGAAGCCCACTTACATCCAAGTGGGCAGTCAAGAATTGGATATTTCCTTTCCCAGATTGCAGCCGATAATGTTCAAGTAATCATAGAAACGCATAGTGAACATGTAATTAATGGAATAAGAATTCATTCATTAAAAAATCAAATAAAACCATCTGATATTTGTATTAATTACTTTTCCTTTATTGAACAATCGCATACTGTAAATAGAATTTGTTTGAATGAACGTATGGATATAGAAAGATGGCCTGATGGATTTTTTGATCAAGAAGAGAAAGATTTGAAAGAGTTGCGTAAACTTCGCGCAAAATGTAAATGAATACGAAAGAGGGTATTTTACTTATATGGAGACACAAGGACTTTGGAGTAATAATGTACCAAGGCAATTTGATTCTGAAGATCATTTATATGAAAGAATAGAAGAAATGTTAGATATGATTGATATATCCAATAAATATAGCACTATATATTATAAAAGTTCCACTCTTTATTCTCAAGAAATAAATAATACTATATTTGTAGAATGGCTCTATGATTATTCGTGTTGTGAGTTAAGAGATTTAAAAAAAGAATTGATGATTAAAATAGAAAAGGCAATAGAGCTTGATGATGATCAATATATGATTGAAAGGGAAAGTATTCAAATATATGACAAACTAAAAAAAATATTTTTAGTTAGCTTAATTAAAGAGAATGATTTTTGTGTATGGACAACAAATGATTATTATGATATTAAAAGGCGATTCTTATTACACTATGATAGCAAAGATGATTTTTTAAATAATGTTGGTGAATGTTATCAACATATATATTTTGAAAATACAATTAAAAGATCACTAAATAGTCTAAATAATACTTTTAATAATTTAAAATATGAGATAGTAAATCATTTAAAAATGCTTGATGAGTATTATGAAATGTTTCTTAAGCATAGAAGCTTAGGGACTGACAATAGGATGCTGAGTAATGATTTTTCGGAGTTTTCTGGAATTGAATGTTCTCCGCAAGCTTCAAGATCAAAAACTCGAGAGTTAACTAGAACATTTTATTCAGACATTGTTAAAGAAAATATAACTTTATGTTGTGAATTACATACTAAATTTAAAAATTATAACAGAGATAGAGAAAAGCAGGATAGAATATATTTTCATCCAGGAGTACTAGGCGTTCATGATGGGAAAATAATAGTAATTCATATTGGAAGTCATATATGATCATTGCATTATTTTTGCTCTAAGCCATTGTCAGATGTGGTCTGTAGCACACATATAACTCACAAGTGGTAGCTAAAGCCTAATAAATCCAGCCCTCACAGTCTCGATTGAAGAAGCTGCTAAGGCTGGGAAGTTCTAAGAAAACTGCATAGAATCAAGATTTATAGTGACTGCACTGACTTTTCATGGTTGGTGCAGTTTTTGTTATATAAAACTCTTTTGAGAATTGGAACAATAATGTTATAATATCTCTTATACAAATTGGAAACTATTATCAGAGTGAATAAGGGAAAATATCATGATTTTATTTCGAAAGATATATTGGACTAATTGTCCTATACATCTTCATTAGGTAGAAGTTTAAAGCAAATATCATTAAGCAAAACACCTTTGGAAACAATACTTGACGATATAAGGTAAGCGATGAATAACATAGCGTATAGACTTTCCCAACGTTTACTAGTTTTCAATAAATTTAAACAGTCATGGCTGGATGATCTTCAACCGTTACTGTTTCAACATCTATTAATCTGGAACAATGCTCTTTTATGAAATCACTCCATGGCAGTAATTGTTCAATACCATCAGGCCCATTTTTGTAACCCGGCATGTACAACAGCAATGTATAGATATATTGGAACACGTTCAGATTGTTTGCTTTTGCAGTCTCTACGAGACTATATAGGATGGCACTTGCATTTGCACCAGCGACTGATGCATGGAACAGGGAAGCTTTTCTTCCAATTGCATAAGATTTTGCCATCCGTTCGGCGGCGTTGTTGGATAATTCGCAACGTCCATCCTGTAGATAATTGCATAAACTATCCCTGTGATTTTGGGCATAGTCCACCGCTTTCGAGAGCTTGCTGCCCTTCGTTGTGTTCAAGGAGTCAACCCATTTCCAGAAGTTATCCCATATCGTTACTTCTAACTCCAAACGCTTTGCTTTACGTTCTTGCGGTGGCAGATCCTTGAATTCCCGTTCCAGATAAAACAGTTTGTTGCAATAAGCAACACCGATTTCGGCAGGAATGTATTTATCAAGGTCTGATTCCGGGATTTCAGGTTCTTTGATGGCTGCTTCCGAATTGATATCAAGAAGTTTCATGGTTTTCTTTTTCTCTGCCGGTAGAGCTTCGAAAAATTTCCTTCTGCAGTGAGCCATACAGCAGCAAAGCAATACATCGATAACCTTATTGTATCCCTGATAGCCATCGCATTGAAGCAGGCCATGAAATCCTTCCAGAAATTCCTGTGGATGGATCCCCCCTCTGCCGGATTGGTATTCATACATGACGATTTTAGGAAGACCGTCAGTTCCGGAAGCGTAAATCCACATATAAGATGTGGACTGTGCAGTTTTTCCCTTTTCACGCAATACCTGGCAGGTAGTCTCATCTGCATGGATTACTTCGCGGGTGATTAATTCCATATGCATACGTTCATAGATTGGAAGAAGATATTTTTCTGCCGCAATGATACACCAGTTAGCAAGAGTTTCCCTTGGGATTTTTGCTCCAAGCTGATCAAATGCTGATTCCTGTCTGTAATAAGGCAGTCCCATAAAACATTTACTGAACATCACAAATGCAACTGCTGATGCAGAAGCTGCGCTGTGAGGAATAAGCGCTCCTGGAACAGTTCCCTTTTTAAAAGAACCATCCTGATCCTTTTT
>NZ_JNGB01000198.1:0-3743 GCF_001029355.1 Robinsoniella sp. RHS | reverse complement strand
GAAAACATATTGTAATAACGGTATCCGTCAATCTCACTCATTTTTTCCGCAAGATAGGTTCCCGCCTTGGAACCGCCTATGATATACCCATCGTATTGGTCCTGATAGTTTTTTACATGCTCCGCTTTAAAGAACCTGCTGTAACTATTGTCATTCACTTCAATCGTACCAAGGGCATCATAATCGCCTCCCCGAAATGCAAAATATCCAAAGGGATCTACAAAATAATTCATTCCGCAGATAAATCCAAATACCGCTAACACAAATACCAGGAATCCGACTGCCCATTTTTTATACTTCATTCGCTGTCCTCCTAAAACTGAAAGTACAGGAACTGTACTACCTGATTCATTTTACAGATACAAATCGCAAGCAGCGTCCCTGCATATAAGAAATGCAAAGCATTCGGCTTAAATCTCTCCGCCATTGTCCTTGTGGTTGGCGCAAACCAGCAGATCAGAAGCCCAACTACGGTAATCAGTCCCACCGTCTGGTGATCCGCCACAAAATGGGAGATCTCCTGCCATACCTGGGAAGCTCCCAGATCTATCAGCGCTTTAAAGTCAAACATTCCTTTATATACCACCCAGGTATCATGCATATTCGATGCCACGAATATAACCCTTGTAAGTACGATAAAGAAAAAGGTTATGATAACACCGATCAGGTATGGCGGTTCTTTTTTGTGATAGCTCTGATATGCGCCAATACAAACCAGGACACCATTCATGAGTCCCCAGATTATGAAATTCCATCCTGCCCCATGCCAGATACCCGACACTAAGAAGGTCACCATGGTAGCTATGTAATAATTCCGCCATTTTACGCCTTTGCGGAATACATTCTTAAATACGTATCCCCCAAGAAATCGTGAAAGCGTCATGTGCTGCCTCTGCCAGTATACCTTGAAATTACTTGCCCGAAATGGTGCATTGAAATTCTCCGGCAGCTTTATGTTGAAAAACAGTCCCAGTCCGATAGCCATATCTGTATAGCCGGACAAGTCAAAATAGTAGGATACGGAATATTCTATGGTATAAAACCAGGATTCCCACATGGTTACCGAGTCTTTGATTGAGCTGTAAAAATCTGCTGCACTGTTGTTGAGCGGATCTGCCAGCAGCATTTTCTTACCACAGCCGATGGCGAAGATAAACACGCCCAGGGCAATATTGCGGTAGTTTAGTTTCATATTCTCGTCATTTTCAAACTGCGGTGTAATTTCTTTGTGGTGTACAATCGGTCCTACAATCAACTGCGGGAAAAATGTTATGAATAACAGATATTCCAAAACGCCGTATTCTTTTGTCTCTCCCCGATAGGAGTCAACCAGAAATGCAATTAACTGGAATGTGAAAAAGGAAATACCAATCGGCAGCGCTATCCGTTTCAGTAAAAAGTCTGTGCCTGCTATCTGATTGATATTTTCTATAAAAAAATCATAATATTTGTAATACCCAAGTAACGCAACATTTCCCAGTACACCTGCGAGCATAAGAATCTTACGCTCTAACCTGTATTTGTCTTTTTGCATTCTGCAAAGAGTAGTTCCTACAATATAGTTTGCAAAGACACTTCCCAAAAAGAACGGAAAGAAATCCGAACTTCCCTGTGCATAAAAATACATGGATGCTAGAACCATCCATACTTTAGACAGGTAATAGTAATGGAAGCGATTCAGTATGCCATACACAATCGCCACTACCGGCAGGAATACCAGTATAAATTGATAAGATGAAAAAATCATATAATTCCTCCAGCGCCGCATCTTCTGCGGCTTATTTTACTGCCATTTTTTCCATTGATTCGTTCGGCTTTCAAGAAACCGGAACAATACTTCTTCCATGAGCATCATAATAATGCCAAGGCTGATAATCGTGATGATCGTAACGGACGTATTTGCCGTATTTCGCCCCACGCTTAATACGTAGCCGAGACCTTTTGGCACGCCTACCATTTCAGCTGCTATCACTACCCTCCAGGCAAATCCCAGCCCCAGCTTAAACCCTGAAACAATATAGGGGATAATACTAGGGATGATACAATATTTTACAACCTGCCAGGTATTTGCCTCCATAATACTGAGAACATCATAGAGCTTCTTGTCTACGTTCAGAACCCCCTGGAGGGAATTTACAATAATCGGAGACAACGACCCCATTACTATGATAAAGATCGCTGCATTGTTTCCAAGTCCAAACCACAAGATTGCCAGTGGAACCCACGCAACACCCGGTATCGGAGAAAAAAAACGAACCAGAGGGTAAATAAAATTCCGGACATTTTCGCTGATGCCCATGATGATTCCAAGGGGCAGTCCGATTGCAGCTGCAATTCCGAACCCAATCAGGACCCGCTGCATACTGACCCAGATATTACTGAGCAGATATCCGCTTTTTATCATGTCCGCAAATTCTGCCGCCACCTCATTTGGCATAGGCAGAAGCAGCTTTGCGGTATCCGGATCCAGTTTCCCAAACAGCCCCGTTTTTGAAGCAATGCTCCATATAATGATTACTACAATGATGGTTATACAACCCTGTAAAAACGGTTTTGCTTTATATTTCATAAGACTTTACAAACCTCTCTATTTTTTCTCGTAAAAAATTTCTGATTTATCCGGCACTTTGTCAATATATCCAAGATCAGCTGCCCACTGTAAAGTCTCCAGGGTAGCTGCCTGATCTATGTCAAATGTATAGTCAATACGTTCACGGGCATTCTGGATTGTTGTTTCGTCCATATCCAGAACCTTTGCCAGTACTGCATTGGCTCCCGGGTCTGTATTGATATAGTCAACTGTCTTCTTGTAAATATCCAGGAACTTGTCCAGATCTTCCGGTCGGTTATCAATGAAATCCTGGTTAGCCGCCACTACATTAACAGGATAAAACGCGTTACTTCCGGTCTCTTCCTTAATTTCTTTTGCTGTGTCATAGAGAACTGTAATGTCTTCATAATCTTTCTCAGCCTGGGCAGCAAATGGCTCCCAGGTAATCATTGCATCCACTTCCTTCGTAACCATCAGAACTGTTGCCATATCAGCCGGCTTCATACCCGGAATCAGGGTAACATCCATATCCGGGTCAAGACCTGCATCCCCCAGAATTTTACTTCTTAATAATGCATCAGTCACAGTAGCGATATTTGGCTCGGCTATTGTCTTTCCTTTTAAATCTTCAACCGATGTAATTCCCGTATCTTTTCTGGTCATTAGTACATGGCCGCCACCATTGGCAGAAGCAACTACCTTCATGTCGATACCTTTTGAAATCCAGGTAGCAACTGGTATGACACCGGACAGTGCAACATCCAGTTCTCCTGCTGCAAATGCTTCCATCAGAGCAGAACCATCCGCAAACTGGGTTACTTCGATAGAGATATCGCTTCCTTCGAACAACCCGTTCTCCTGTGCAACGAAAGGAGTTGCCGTCCCCAGTGCCAATATGGAGCCAACCCGTATTACATTGTCACCGCCTGCTGCTTCACTGCTGCCCTGGGTATCCTGTTCCGTATCTTTGTCTGATACTTCCTGTGACGTGCTGTCACTGGCAGCATCTTCTGCCGTCATTCCTGCTGTCTCTGCGGATGTTGCTGCTGTCTCCCCTGCTCCGCATCCACATACAAAAATTGCTGCTACCGCTGCCATTCCTACTAATTTCTTCCACTTTCTCATTCCTTTACCCCTTGTCCTTTCTTAAACATCTCCACTAATTTTAAACGCTGGATTTTCCCATTTCCTC
>NZ_JNGB01000197.1:0-7604 GCF_001029355.1 Robinsoniella sp. RHS | reverse complement strand
TTCCCGGTGCTGCAGCTGCAGAGCTTTATCGTACTTCTGATTCAGAGAGCTGCCAGCTTACAGAAACGCAGGATGTTACAGATGGTGTGCTGGATATGACACTGCCGTCAAACTCCGTATCTACTTATGTAATAAGAGCAAATGACAAAAGTGCAATCTGCAGTCCCTCCAATTATGCAAAAATCGTGGATGCAGATGTAGAAAAGCCGGAAGAAGAGTGGACCTCAGATATTAATAAGTTTAGCTATGCAGGTTCCTGGGGAGATTCCGCAGATGATTTCGGAGGTGGAAAGTATACCACAGCACAGGATGGTTCGGCTGACTTTACCTTTGAGGGCAGTCAGGCTTTAATTTATGGAACAAAGGCACCGGAAGGGGCACTTGTAAATATAACCGTGGACGGCGGGGAGCCACAGGAAGTATCCCTGGTTTCCGCAGATAAAGAGGGCAGTACAATTCTCTTTAATACAGGAAGCCTTGGAGAAGGTACACATACCATATCCATATCCAAAGCAGCGGATCAGAATGAAAAGCTGCTGGAGATCAGCTGTGCAAAAGTGGTAAGGGGAACGCTGGAAGAGAAGGTTGAAAAAGTTGAAAAAAGTAAAACAGTGTATACCGTAAGCGGGGTGCAGCCTCTGTTGCCGGCTGCCGTATCTGCCTGGACAAATATGGGCAACAAAGTTGAAAAAAATGTTGTTTGGAACCTGGAAGGTGTTGATTTTACAGGAAATGTAACACTGGAGGGGACTGTCCCGGAAACATCTGCCAAAGCATCGGTAGAGGTTAAGGTTGTAACAGGAAATGTGCAGTATTTTATTGACTGCAACAATCCGGGTTCACCGGAATATACACGGGTTAACAGCTATGCAAAACTTTTAAATGAGACCCCGGATCAGAAATTAACGAATGGAACCTGGGGATACCTGGAGGAATACGGCGCATACACCGGGGATAAAAACGATAATTATGACACCGGATGGTACGCAGGCCAGGGGCAGTCAATCAGCTATGTGGTTCCGCTTAAAGCCGGTAACTACCGTGTAAACCTGGGATTCAAAGAATGGTGGAACCAGGACCGACCAATGAAGGTATCGGTGACAGCAGGAGATAAGACTACGGAGCTTGGTACGGCAAATACCTGGAAGGGAGGAAATCCATGGAGTGAGGAAGTCTATGAGTTCACCTGCGAGACGGAAGAAAATGTTACATTTTCCGTGGCAGCAGACGGAGGGCCAGATCCGGTACTTTCCTATCTTCGGATTCAAAATATACTGGATGTACAGGAACTAAAAGATGCACTTGCCGGGGCAGCAGCAATTGACAGAAGCTTGTATCCCATGGAAAAACTGGCAGTGCTTGATGATTTAGTAAAAGCCGGACACCCCCTTCTTTACCAGGCGGGAACAAGTCAGAAGGATGTTGAACAGGCAGCTTTGCATATCCGTACAGCACTTGCAGATCTGAATGGCAGCGGTGAAACAGAAGAAACGGATCTGACAAGCCTGAGACTGGCAGTTGCAATGGCTGAAAAACTGGAAATACAGCAAAACCAAAACAATTGCTTTACAGAAAGCAGCTGGGCAGCCGCAGAAGAGGCCCTTAACATGGCAAAAGCAGTGCTGGAGAAGCCAGACGTTTCCCAGGAAGAAGTGGACTTGGCATTTTTGAAATTGATTACAGTATGCAACCTTTTGGAGAATGATACCCAGAAAACAGGTCTTCTGGCAACAATTGAAGGAGCTGAGGCGGTTCTGGCAGACGAGGAAAGTCTGGCACAGTATACGGAAGAAAGCGTCCAGGCAGTCAGGAATGCCCTGGCGGAGGCAAAAAGAGTATATACAAACGAGGGTATGAATCAGGAGGAAGTAAATGCGGCTGCCAGTAAGCTGATGGATGCAGTAACAGGTTTACTGTTAAAGAGAGAGGACTCAAGGCTTGGCATACTGATTCAAAAAGCAGAGGCAATGCTGAAAAATGAGGCGCAGTATACACCATCCACTATCGAAAAATTAAAAACAGCACTGGAAGCGGCAAAGGCAGTAGTCAAAAACAATCAGGCCAGTGAGGCGGAAATCAATAAGGCATACAATGAACTGGCAGCTGCCATGACATCCCTCGTGAGAAAGGGGAACAAAACAGAGCTTAAAAATGCACTGGATATGGCGGATAACATGCTACAGGAACCCGGAAAATATCTGGGCAGCAGTATAGCTGGACTTCAGGGATTGACAGACGAAGCCCGGAAGGTTTATGATGATGTAGAGGCAGATGCAGAGCGTATCGGCGAAGTATTGAAGGGGCTGATCAATGAGATTCTTAAAGCCCGCCTTATGGGAGATACGGACCTGAATGGAGTGGTAGATACAAATGACTCCGCGGAACTGTTAAAGTATAATGCAGAGCTCAGACCATTTACTGAGGAACAGGAACTGGTAGCTGATGTAAACGGGGATGGAACAGCAGACAGTGGTGACGCAGCGGTTATTCTGCAGTATGCGGCGGAAAAAATTGTATCATTTTAGCAGATCCTAGAACCTGTTTTACATGCGCTGAAGCGTATTTAAACCAGGCTCTGATAGGTGAAGCAATAGATCCGGATGTATCTTACTAATTTAGGATATGTCCGGATTTTTTTGCTTATGTTTTACCCGGGGAAAGTGTATGTCAAACAAAGGAGAAAATGGAGAAGGAAAAGAAAATGGAGAGCAGTTGTAAGATAATGATAGTAGATGACGAATTTATCATGCGGCAGGGAATACGATTTATGATGAGATGGGAAGAGGAGGGGTATGAAATAGTAGGGGAGGCATCCAATGGAAAAGAAGCACTGGATTTGATTCCTTCACTGGAACCTCACATTATTCTGTGTGATATTGCTATGCCGGTCATGAGCGGACTGGATTTCATTAAGGTAGTAAGCAGAGAGTATCCGGAAATTAAAACCGTTGTATTGAGCAGCTATGATAATTTTGAATATGTCAGGGAAGCACTGTTAAATGGAGCGGTAGACTATGTTCTGAAGCCTACGCTTAATTCGGAGGAACTGCTGAAGCTGGTAAGAAAAGTATCTCAGAAGATACCGGATCTTCAACTTAAGAAAAAAACGGTTTCCGGCCTGGATAAGATGCTGGAAAGATATCTGGCAGGCTATGAACATGAACTAAAGGGAGCGGATGAGTTTCTGAGAGTGCTGCCCCACAGCTGCTATCGGCTGTTTGTGCTGCCGCTGCGGTGCAGGGACAGCAGCGGCGTTGATATGTCTCCTGTGTTATATGAGAAAACAGAGGAATTTCTGAATAGCATTCCCTACTGCAAATATTTAAGGTTTCTCCTGCGCAGAGAAACTTTATGTATAATTCTGAATTATGGGGTGAGGGACGAGGACAGGCTGATTGAGGATCTGCATGCATTTATGGAGCAGATAGGGCTAATTTCAGAGAGAATTCTGGGAACTCTGGGATTCCAGTATAAGAAACTGGAAGACTTAAAAAAAGATTTCCAGACACCTGGTTTTCTGGAACGGGAAAGTTTCTATTACAAAGGAGTGCATTTGTGCAGCATCCGGGAAATTTCAGAGGAGGAATCACTGGAGAAGTTTGATTTTCGTAAATTTGCATCTGCGGTAGTATCGCATAAATACAATGAGGCAATAGGAATTTTCCGGGTCTATATCGAAAAAGCAGTGAATAGCCAGTTGCCGGAATTTAAGCTGAAAAACCAGACAAAAAATCTTCTGTATAACCTCATAGGAGATTCAGAAGAACGGGTGCAGGAATTGGAGGAAATCAGCCGGGAAGCTTTTGATAAAATTGAGAAATCATCCTGCTGTGAAGAATTCCTGGAGGTTTATGAAGAGATGCTTGATAGGATAGAGACGGTCCTTGAGACCACGGAGGAGGACCAGAATGTATATCTTGGAAAAATACTGGATTATATCCAGAAACATTATACAGAAGAACTGAATCTGCAAAATCTTGCAGAAGAATTTAATTTCAGTTACTCCTATCTTTCCGCCTATTTCAATCAGCATGCCTGCGAGGGATTTAGTGAGTATCTCAATAAAATCCGCATACAGAAAGCCTGTGAGTTTCTGAAAGATTCCAGATATTCTATTGCACAGGTCAGCTCTGTGGTAGGTTATTCCGATCACAGCTATTTTTGCAGGGTATTTAAGAAAATCGCAGGTAAAACACCCAGTGCATACAGAAGGGATAGTCGGTGATCCGGATGAAGAGAAGCATATGGACAGGAAAAAAAGTGCACTCCAACAGCATGGTTACTAAAATTCTTGCAGTTGTGACTGCCGGAATTCTGTGTGCCATTCTTGCAGTTACTGCAGTCATTATCGGTATGTCAAAAAAAATATTTGTAGATACCTATATAAGGTCCCAGGAAAAAGTGTTTTTAAGGATCGAGCATGAACTGAATAATTATCATGAAGATCTGATGAAGCTGTTCAGTGCGTTAAATTCCAGCTGGAATTTAAAATTGTACCTGCATGACGGAGCGCAGAGCCCTCAGTTTACATTTAAGATAACGTATAAGGCTGATCAGGACATGAAGAAAGCAATCCCCTCAAGTATGGACAATATCAGTGCCATGGTAGTCAGCAAGAGCGGAAAGAGTTATCTCAACCGGGAAGAAACAATAATAACGCCTGTCTCAGAAATTATTGGTTCGGAAGAAGCAAAATATGCACTGGAAAATCCTGAGACGGTGCAGTATATATTTAAACAAAACGGCTATACCTCAACGACCAGAAATACGCCGGTGATGATGGCGGTAAAAGCGCTCAGGGCAACCGGAAGTGAAGTCCCATACGGGGTGGCATACATAACACTTAAAGAAAGAGATTTTAAGAGGTATTATGAATATTTTACTTCACAATATGCGGAGTTTTATATGGTGGATCAGACAGGTAAGGTTGTTTCTTCCTCTGATAAGCAGATGGTCTGGAAGCAAATGCCACAAAAGAATCCGGGTATGGTACTGGAAAAAAAACTTGCCTATTATCACTGTACGGCATATGGCATTATCAACACCCAGAAAGCGCTGGGTAACCTGTATAATGAACCGTTGCTCTGGGTTATCTGTGGAGGCATTATGGCGGCTGCAAGCATCATAATATTCTTCATAACCAGACAGACAGCACGCCCCCTGTCCAAACTGGTATATAAAATGTCAAATGCCAGAAAGACCCGGTATGATGAACACATAGAACTTACGGGATCTAGAGAAATTGAGGAGTTATCCTGTACATACAATGAGATGCTGGACGAGCTAAACAGATATATCGGTGAGCTTCTGACAATCCAGAAGGAGAAACGCAGGGCAGAGATTGCGGCTTTGCAGATGCAGATAAACCCGCATTATATTTATAATACCCTCGCAAGCATAAAATGGCTTATATTTCAGGGAGATGTTGAAAAATCAACCAAGACTATAGATGCCTTTATTGCTCTGCTGAGAAGTACAATCAGCAATATGGACGAGTATATTACCATAGAAAGGGAAATAGAAAACCTGAAAAATTATGTGCTGATAAATAATACCAGATACGGTGATAAAATACAGGTGGAATATTTTGTAACCTTCGGGTGTGAGGAATGCAAAATACCGAAGATGATACTGCAGCCATTTGTGGAAAATGCATTTTTTCATGCGTTTCCTTATGAGGCAAAGGGAAATATCAAGATTTTGGTTCGTATGCTCAGTGGAAAGCTTCAACTTCAGATTATCGATAATGGTGTGGGGATAGCAGACGAGAACCTGCGAAAATTAACAGGAGAAAATGCCAAAACAGATCATTTCAGCGGAATAGGAATCAACAACGTGTCTGACAGGCTGAAACTGCTGTATGGAAGTGAGTACGGAATCAAAATTGAAAGCAAGGAGAACCGGGGAACAACAGTTACTATCCTGATTCCGGTGAAAAACCAGCGTACCCTCTGGCTTGCATCAGAAGGGGCAGCCACAGTACCGGAGGGAATTCCCCCTTGTTAGGTATTGCAATTTAAACTTTATCCGGCAGGTACTCGAACAAAGATTGCAATCAGGTCTGAAATATTGTAATATTATAATAGGAAGAAATCCAAAATGACAGGAGGGCAATAAAATGTTCAGTTTTAATAAAAGTGATGTTTATATAGGTTACTCTCTGGTTGAAATGAACCGTGTCCGTGACATTCTGGACCGGGAAAAGATTAAATACGATTATAAAGTCATCAATCACGGCGGACAATGGATTCCTGGAAGAGGTACGGCAAGAGCAAATTTTGGAAGTGCCGGCGTGGACCCTGCTTATGAACGACAGTATAAGATCTTTGTGGAAAAAAAGGATTATGAAAGGGCAAAATACCTGATTATTCAAGAAAATAATTGACGGCAGTAAATATCTCCTTCATAATAAGTATAACAATAAGATTTAATAAAAATAATTACCATATGCAGATAAATGAATAAATATGCAGATATATGTAAGGAAATCAGATGAAAATACCGAAGATGATATAAGGAGCCTTTATGGATGAATTAAACAATGCACAAACAGATGTGGAATGGGAAAAAGAATACCGGGGCATTTCGGTTAAATATGAGAAGAGCTGGGTGCGTATTGTATGCGACCAGATTTTGAAAGATTATCTGGATGAGGAAGGCAATGGCTCGCTGGCACTTGCGGACTATGCCCTCGGACGATACAAGGAAAAGTTTGGGTGTGAATTGGAAATTAAGAGGCATTCATTGGCAATAGAAATTCTCGCCCATGTTTACGCCGACAAGTTTGCAGGATCCATGCTGGATGTGAAAAAGGGACTTGCGCCCACGGAATTGAAGGCTATGGAGGCAAAAATGGAAGACATTAAATCCCATACCGGTATCATTGACTGCGGAGAAAAGTCTGTGGATTCGAACCGTGTGGTGTGGGATAATCTGGAACCGCTCCATGGAATTATTTATGGGGTGATGGGGAAACATGCGTAAAACATTTGCTATTTTCCCGAAAATGTTTTATAGTATCTGTATAAATTTACAAAGTGAGGAAGTGAAAGAATGATTTCAAGCCAGGTTTTACAAAATGCTATTGACGAATTACGTGCAATCACCAGGATTGATTTGTGTATCATGGATCTGGAGGGCCGTTTGGTCGTTACGACATTTGCAGACAATGACATCGCAGGTGATACTGTGCAGCTGTTTGCTGATTCTGCAGCTGACAGTCAGGTTATACAGGGATATCATTTCTTTAAGATATTTGATGAGAGAACCGTAGAATACGTGCTGATTGCCAAGGGTTCCAGCGAAGATGCATATATGATAGGAAAAGTTGCAGTCTGTGAAATCCAGAATCTGATTGTAGCTTATAAAGAACGTTTTGATAAGAATAACTTTATCCAGAACTTATTGCTGGACAACCTGTTATTAGTAGATATTTATAACCGCGCAAAGAAGCTTCATATTGAAACGGAAGCAAGACGTGTGGTATTTATGGTAGAAACGAAATATGAGAAGGATAACAATGCACTGGAGACAGTAAAAAGCCTGTTTGCATCAAAACCGAAGGATTATATTACTGCTGTAGATGAAAAAAGTATTATTTTGGT
>NZ_JNGB01000196.1:0-4340 GCF_001029355.1 Robinsoniella sp. RHS | reverse complement strand
ATAAAGAACATCCATCTACACCCAGGGAATCTATCATGCTGAGAACGAGTAACATAAAGCAACTGAACTTATCACAGTGATTTGTTTCTTCATTCCAGAAAAAGTAGCAAACTTTCATCTCCTTTTACGCTTAAATAGCCGAAACATACTACGCTACATCCAATAAAGAACAGCCTGCCACAGCCCAGGGGTCCGACCATGCTGAGAAATTCAGCTTTGTGGCGGTAACATGAATCTCGGAAAGATGGGAGTGGGAAACTTGTATGGACGGAGGAAGCGTAGAGCAGAGCTGAGTATTTACTTACCTTTCCGGAGTGTTTTTTTGCGGATAGTATTCGACTGGCTCCCATCGGATACTAAGCGGGTACTGAACCGAGAAATGCATCAGGATTTCTCGGTGAATACCCGCGTGCCGCCAAAAAGCGCTTCGGAAAGGTTAGAAAATACCAGTTCTGCGGCCAGCTGACGGAGTCCATACAAGTTTCCCACTCCCATCTTTCCGTTGCACTATCTCCATCTACAAAGCGTCCCCTTAATCAGCGAAACCCCAATTTAAGATGAAATTGTTCAATCTACACCGTGTATAAAATTTTAAGCTTAAGATCTACTAAATGTAGAAATAAAATAATTGCAAAATGCTATATATTGTGCTAGTATCATTATAGTAATGATAACTAATACTAAATAATGAATGCGGAAGGTTACTGAATATGGAGATTTTGAAAAGGAATGGGCAGTCGGAAGATTATACCCTGGATAAAATAAAGAATGTAATCAGACTTGCTTTTTTAAGTGTGAATCAGGAGTGCACGGATAAAATTTTGGAGAAGATAGCGGCGTCTGTTGAAGTGAAAGTTATGGAGCTGGTAGAAAAAGGGGTACCTCTTCAGGTAGAGATGATTCAGGACCAGATTGAGATTACATTGACAGAAATGAATTATTACGGTGCACTGAAAAGCTTTATACTGTATCGGAATGAACGCAGCCGGGAACGGGCAGCAAGGCAGAGCATTATGACATATTTTATGGAATTTCAGGCACTGGATTCTGTGCTGAAGGATGTTCAGAAATCCTACATGGATCTGCCGTACAGTCTGGAACATCTTCTGGCTAAATTTCTGGCATTTCAGAAACCAGATATGCGCTTGAAAGAGAAACTGGCAATGCTGACGAAAGCGGCAGTAGAACTTACCACACAGGAAGCTCCCAAGTGGGAGTTTATTGCTGCGCGCCTGTTGATGCTGCAGTTTCAAAAGAAACTTACCGTACAGATGGAAGAATACAATCTGAATAGTTTTTATGAAAAGATTGTTTATCTGACAAGGGAAGATCTATATGGAAGTTATATATTAGAACACTATAGTAAAGAAGAAATAGATTTATTTGAAACATATTTAGTGGATGAACGCAATCAGCTCTTTACCTATTCCGGATTAGAGCTTTTGCTAAACCGTTATGTGATCCGAAGCCGCTCCAATGCTCCGCTGGAGACACCGCAGGAAATGTTTCTGGGAATTGCCATGCACCTTGGAATGCAGGAGAAGACAGGGCGAAGTGATTGGGTGAAACGGTTTTATGATATGCTGAGTACGCTGCAGGTTACCATGGCAACTCCAACCATATCTAATGCCAGAAAGCCTTATCATCAGCTTTCTTCCTGCTTTATTGACACGGTTCCGGACAGCCTGGAAGGAATTTACCGAAGTATAGACAATTTTGCCCAGGTCAGTAAATTTGGCGGCGGCATGGGACTGTATTTTGGAAAAGTCAGAGCAGCAGGGAGCACAATACGGGGATTTAAAGGGGCGGCAGGGGGCGTCATCCGCTGGATTAAGCTTGCAAATGATACGGCAGTAGCAGTAGACCAGCTAGGAGTCCGTCAGGGTGCAGTTGCAGTTTATCTGGATGCATGGCACAAAGACCTGCCTGAGTTCCTGAACCTAAGAACAAATAATGGGGATGACCGCATGAAAGCCCATGATGTATTTCCGGCAGTCTGCTATCCGGATTTATTTTGGAAAAAGGCAAAAGAGGATATCGAAGGGGACTGGTACCTGATGTGCCCTCACGAAATACTTACCGTTAAAGGGTATTCACTGGAAGACAGTTTTGGAGATGAATGGGAAAGAAAATACCAATCCTGTGTGGAAGACTACCGGATTCATAAAAGGGTAATTCCCATGAAAGAACTGATCCGCCTCATTATTAAAAGTGCGGTAGAGACAGGAACGCCTTTTACTTTTAACAGAGATCAGGTAAATGATAAGAATCCCAACAAACATAAAGGCATGATCTATTGCAGTAATCTCTGCACGGAAATCGCCCAGAACATGAGCCCCGTAGAGCAGGTAGAAGAGCGGGTTGAAGTCATAGATGGTGAAACGGTAGTTGTCTCCGTAACGAAACCGGGGGATTACGTAGTATGTAATCTGGCAAGTCTGTCTCTGGGGAATATAGAAGTTACCGATAAGATTGCTTTAGAGGAGATTGTGGAAAGTGCAGTCCGCGCCCTGGATAATGTTATCGATCTTAATTTTTATCCGGTCCCCTATGCGAAGATCAACAATCAGCGTTACCGTGCTATCGGACTGGGAGTCAGCGGATATCACCATATGCTGGCGAAAAACGGAATCGGCTGGGAGACGGAAACTCATCTGGATTTTGTAGATAAGGTATTTGAAAATATTAATTTTGCTGCAATTAAGGCAAGCGGAAAAATAGCAGAAGAAAAAGGTGCCTATCCTTATTTTAAAGGGAGTGACTGGGATAACGGATCCTATTTTGCTAAGCGCGGCTATTCGGATGAGCGGTGGATGGAACTCAAAGATAGTATTAGTAAGCAGGGAATACGAAACGGATATCTTATGGCTGTGGCACCCACCAGCAGCACCAGTATCATTGCAGGGACAACTGCAGGCGTGGATCCCATTATGAACCGGTATTTTTTAGAAGAGAAAAAGAGCGGGCTTATGCCAAGAGTTGCTCCGGATTTATCTTATGAAACATTCTGGCTCTATAAAAATGCACACTATATTAATCAGGAATGGTCAGTGAGGGCAGCCGGTATCCGGCAGCGGCATATTGACCAGGCACAGAGTGTAAACCTGTATATTACAAATGACTACACGTTTCGACAGGTATTGAACCTCTATATTTCAGCCTGGGAAAATGAGGTAAAGACACTTTATTATATACGCTCCAAAAGCCTGGAGGTAGAAGAATGTGAAGTATGTTCCAGTTAAGGAGGAGTTTGCAGCATGGAAAAATTAAGAAAAAAGCCGTTATTTAATCCCGAAGGAGATATTGACGTAAGAAACCGGAGGATGATTAACGGAAATACAACCAATTTGAATGATTTTAATAATATGAAATATGGATGGGTCAGTGACTGGTACCGTCAGGCGATGAATAATTTTTGGGTACCGGAGGAAATTAATCTGACCGTAGATGTGAAAGATTATCCGGGTCTGCCAGCCAAGGAACGCCGTGCCTATGATAAAATACTGTCCTTTCTGGTATTCCTGGACAGTATACAGACAGCGAACCTGCCTGCAATTGCAGAATATATTACGGCAAATGAGGTAAATCTGTGCCTATCCATACAGGCATTTCAGGAAGCGGTACACAGCCAGAGTTACAGCTATATGCTGGATACCATTTGCGAACCCCAGAAAAGGAATGAGGTGCTATACCAGTGGAAAAACGATGCTTACCTTCTGGAAAGAAACACCTTTATCGGGGAGCTTTATAACGAATTCCAGAAGAAAAAAGATTCCGATACATTCTTAAAGACGGTAGTAGCCAATTATATCTTAGAAGGCGTGTATTTCTACAGTGGATTTATGTTTTTCTATAATTTAGGAAGAAATCATAAGATGCCCGGTTCTGCACAGGAAATCCGTTACATTAACCGGGATGAAAATACACATCTGTGGTTGTTTCGGAACATAATTCTGGAGTTAAAAAAAGAAGAGCCGGGATTGTTCACTAATGAAAAAGTAGATGTGTACCGTGAGATGATCCGGGAAGGCTGCGAACAGGAAATCCGCTGGGGACATTACGTGATCGGAGATGCAATACCAGGACTTACCAAAGAAATGATCACGGATTATATTAAATATCTCGGGAATCTGCGCTGTACCAATCTTGGTTTTAAAAAGCTGTATGAAGGACATGATGAAGAGCCTGCAAGTATGTCCTGGGTGAGCCAGTACAGCAATGCAAATCTGATAAAGACAGATTTCTTTGAGGCCAGAAGCACAGCCTATGCCAAAAGTACAGCACTTGTGGACGACCTTTAGTATACTATCCAGAGCGTGTCAGGACCGGATTGGGAGCAT
>NZ_JNGB01000195.1:0-4902 GCF_001029355.1 Robinsoniella sp. RHS | reverse complement strand
TGCTGTCATTTTCCGGTCCGTCATTGATCATAACGTCATCTTCAATAATGCGGACTGCCCATACAGCGCTGTCGTAGCTGACGCTGTTGGTGATAATACCTCTTGCACTGCTGTGCGCTTCAATATCCTGTCCGTCACCAATATACATGACTACATGATATACATATCCATTCCGTGCATAAAATATCAGATCTCCCGGTGCTGCATCAGCTGCCGGAATCTGCATGCCAAATCTCGCCTGGTCCTCGGCTACCCGCGGTATGGAATATCCAAATTCGCTGTAAATACTCTGGACAAAGCCTGAACAATCTGCTCCGTTTGTAAGGCTCGTGCCGCCCCAAACGTAGGAATTTCCTAAAAATTGCTTTGCAAAATCCACCATAGAATTGCGAAGTGCACTGGAAGCTGTAATTTCTCTTACGGTTGTCAGCGTATAATATAAGGATTTGTTTTCTTCCATAGGAATGAGTTCCCTGGCAAATTCATAATTTTCTTCCTTGTTCATTTTAACAAGTTCAACTGCCTTTTTGCCTTTGATCAGATTCTTACGCTGAACAAATCCACGCACATAACCGGATTCTACGTAAATCCATTTTTCATCCCCGTCAGCCAGCACATAGCAGAGCCCGCCTTCCGGTAAAACACCGATGACATTTGAATTTTCTTTTTTCCGTTCCTGGATACATACCCCATCCGTTTCTGCGATGGCATATACCTTTTTCACTACTGTTTTCTGTGCAGTTGTCTTTGTATAAGTCCAGGCTTTATTTTTTAACGGACTTACAAGGCAATCTGCTTTCAAAAGATTTTTTGCCTTTTTCTTTTTTACATAACTTTTCGCTTTTTTGCCCGTAAGAAGATTTTTTGTCTTAACAAATCCTCTTACATCTCCCGACTCTATATAAACCCAGCCTTTTTCATCTTCCTCTAAGATATAACACAGTCCGTTTTTTCCCAGTTCTCCCACCGGTCTGGATTTGACACTTTTTTCTTCGTAGATCTGCAGATTCTTCCTTTTGGACAGTGCATATACCTTCTCCACTGTTGTAATACCAAAAGGTTTTTCGATCTCTTTTGGTTCTTCAATCTGCTGCTCTTCAATTAATGCAAGATTTGCATTGATTTCTTCCTGTGTCATCTCTGTTGCCGGTTCCATCTGTGGTTCCGTGCTTTCTTCTTCCCTCTTTTTGGTTTCCGATTCCGTCTCTTCTTCGGACTCCGTTTGTGTTTCTGTTTGTGTTTCCGTTTCTGTCAAGACTTCTGTCACTGTTTCAACAGGTGTTTCTGTGAGGACGGCTTCTGATTCTGTGAAATGCTCAGATTGTATAGGATGATCTGCCACAGGCTCCGTAACAGGCTCTGTCTGGGGTTTCACCTCTGTTGTCCGTTCCGTGGTCCTCTCCGTCTGAGGTGCTGCCATCGCTGTGGATGGAATAATTAAAGAAAATGCCAGCGCTAATGCTGCTGCTTTATGTACTAATTTCCATTTCATATATTATCCTGCTTTCCCCCTTGAGCTTCATTCAAAATGATCCATAGGATGTCTTGTCTAAATCATCTTATCATCTCTGACCTATTTCTGTCACATGATCTGGTGCCGCATTCATTTGCTGTCCGGGGAAGCTGTGAAAAGCCTCCCCCAGATAAATGTTTTATACTTATTTTACACGAATAATGATTGTATCTGATTTTCCATTATAAGTCTTTGCTTTAATTGTTGTTTTTCCCTTTTTCAAAGCTTTTACTTTACCGGAAGAACTAACAGTTGCCACATCTTCATTCGTGGATGTAAATGTTACTTTTCCTGCGCTTCCGCTGGAACGTGTCACTTTTAATTTTAATGTTTTACCAGGTTTCAGGTTTTTAATTGAAGCACTGAGTTTTATTGATTTTGGTTTATTTTTTACCGTTATCTTACACTCTGCAGTTTTGCCGTTTGCGGTACGTACCGTGATTGTTGCCGTTCCTGTTTTCTTAGCTGTAATCTTACCTCTGGAATTAACTGATGCAACTTTCTTATTGCTGCTTGACCATGTAATCTTACTTGTTTTCGCATATTTTGGAACCAGCGTGCTCTTTAAGGTATATGTTTCCTGAACACCTAAAGTCTTTGTCTTTCTATTCAGTTTAATTTTATCAACTGACTGGGTAACGGTTACTTTACAGGATGCTTTCCTGCCGTTTGCTGTTGTAACTGTTACCGTAGCTCTTCCTGATTTCTTAGCAGTCATCTTTCCGTTCTTATCAACAGTCAGGACCGATGTGCTGCTGCTCTTCCAGGTAAGCTTCTTATTTGTAGTATTCGAAGGTTCAATACTGGTCTTAAATGTATATTTTTTGCCTTTCTTAATAGAAAGTTCGGATTTATTCAGGGATACTTTTGCCGCGAATACTTCCTGTGGCGCTACTTTATCCTGGGTTGCTGCAGATAACGTTCCATTTAAATTCTCTGCTGATACAACCGCTGTAATCGGATAACCCACATCTAATTTCGTAAGCTTATAGCTTGTACCAATAGCCCCGTCAATCACCTGATTACCACGCATCCAACTGATTGACAGTTTGTCTGCATTCTGAACTCCTGTGATATCCAATGTAAGAGTTTGTCCTTCTTTTACGGTTCCCTTAATTACAATAACACCTCTTAAAGTATCCTTGTCTGTGGAAACCTCAAGTACTTTACCCGGCCTTCCTGCTTCATGTGTATCCGTAGCTGCAATTCTCTGATAGAAACAATAAACCGTATTCGGCTGTAAGCCTGTAAATACTGCTGAATTACCAAATACTAATTCCTGATCGCCGGTCTGCATTGCATACTCATAACCGGATATGGTCTTTAATGTAATACTGTCTGCTGTAACCTTTGCTGCCGCAGGCTTTAACGGGTAAATTTCACTGACCGTTATTGAAGTAACATTGGTATATTCTACCTCATTATATGTCAATTTAACGGTAATATTTGCCTTTCCTGCATTCCTTGCATTAATTATACCATTTTCATCCACTTTTGCAACATTTTCATCGTCAGATTCAACAAAAAATGTTTCATTCGTCAAATCAATGGTTTCTCCAGCCTCATCTTTCATTGAAATCCCCAGGATTCTGGATGTTTCATCCCAAAGCATATTGGTTTTTTCAAATACAACCTGAAGTCCGTTTTCATCTGGTACAAGTCGTAAGTCAGCCCATACAAGTAATCCTAAGGTGCTTGTTGTAAAGGTAACCTCTGTCTTGCTTTCATCTGTAAACGTAAACGGCTGCTCTGTTTTTACGCCATCCTCTGATACATAGTACAATGCAAGCTGATCTGCATCATAGTATTCCGGTATTCTCATTACTGATTTTACTTCTTTTCCATCCAGAGATACCTCTCCCTGGTCAGAGATTAATGAGATATCAAGTATTGTAAATTCTCTGGTGACATCTTTTAATGCTTCTGCTACCAGATCCTGTCTGCTTCCGCTTTCCACTCTTTCTACCTTAAGCTGTGTATCTCCCGGCCATGTTTCGGTCTCAGCTGTTAGAGTAACCCCGTTAGCTTCGTCAGTAAGAATCTGTGGCAATACAACCGGGGGTTCTTCCGGCTGCAGTTCTTCCATTGCTTTAAGTAGAACAGCGATGGCATCTGCAATTTCTTCCTCTGATGCATCTTCTTTCAGGAACATATCCTGTGCTGCCTTAAAAGCAATGTCAAAGGCATCTTTTGTTTCCTTGGAAGCTGTCTGATACTTGTCTGTTCCCATCATATCATTGGCTGCTTTAATTGTCTTTTCCAGCTCAGTCTTATCTGCCGGCTGTTCCTCTGCTGTCAGACCCTCTGCTGCTTTGGACAGAACTTCTATTGCTTTGGTTATTTCCTCAGCAGTTGCTTTTCCATTTTTTAAAACTTTCTCTGCTGCTGCCAATGCGGTATCAAAGTCTTCCCGGGAGTTCATTGTTGCATTTTTATATGTGTCTGTTTCTTTTAAATCTTTTGCATCCTGAATTACTTTCTTTAATTCTGTCTTGTCTGCTGCTTCTTTGTATGCGGTTTTAAATTCATAGGTTCCTGCCGTAATTTCAAATACTGCATTTCCTTCTACTGTATCCACATATTTAATGCCATCTTTTTCTTTCTCAAACTCATCTGCCGGAATGCCATTTACCGTAACTTCCATATCTTTTTCAACTGGAATATAAGCGGTTGCTGTAGTATTGGCAGGAATTGCTGCCGTATAGTTAAATCCATCTTCCGACCAATTCCATTTTGCGTCAATCATTCCATAAGCGGAATCATAAGATCCTTTTACCCAGGTAATCCGTTCCTGATTTGCAGGAATATCCTCGTCTGCTCTTCTGTCCGGCTGTGGTTTTAATATGATGTGCTTGAATCCCGGCTGATCTTCATCTGCTTTGATTCCCAGCATATCACTGTACATCCACTCTACAATAGCGCCATAAGAATAATGATTGAAGGAGTTCATATCAACCGGTCCGAATCCGTTTTCCTTTGTATAGGAATTCCAACGTTCCCAAATTGTTGTTGCTCCCTGATCAATACTGTACATCCAGGATGGATTGTCCCTCTGGAGTAACAGGGTGTATGCCATATCAACAGCACCAACTTCTGTAAGCGTCTGATTCAGCATAGCAGTACCAACAAATCCGGTACCAAGTTTATTTCCGTTAGCTTTAATCTTATTAACCAGAATATCTGTTGCTGCCTGCTTCTGGTCATCATCTTTAAACAGACCTACTTTTAAAGTGATTAAATATCCTGTCTGCGTATCTGCACCAGCTGCTAAAGTACCATCGTTATTAATATATTTTTCCTGGAAATGGTCTTTAATTTCATTAAATCTTGCTCTGTATGCCTCTGCTTTCTGTGTTTCTCCGATAGCATCTGACATTTCAGTCCATTAA
>NZ_JNGB01000194.1:0-12020 GCF_001029355.1 Robinsoniella sp. RHS | reverse complement strand
TGGTTATTATAGGAGCAATTGCAATTCCTGTTCTGGCTGGTTTAACACAGTGGTTTAACACCAAACTGATGCCGCAGCCGGATGCAAACGGACAGGGTGGTACCATGGCAAGCTCCATGAAGACCATGAATATGATCATGCCGATCATGTCAGCAGTATTCTGTCTGACACTGCCGGCAGGTATGGGACTCTACTGGATCGCCGGTGCTGTAATCAGAAGTGTTCAGCAGATTATTGTTAACAAACATATGGACAGCGTAGATGTGGAAGCACTGATCTCCAAAAACCTGGAGAAGCAAAATAAGAAACGTGAAAAGATGGGCCTGCCTCCTCAGAAGATATCTAATCAGGCAAAATTGAATGTGAAGAATATTAATGAACCGGTTTCACATCCTTCCACACGTGCGAAGGCTAATGTGAAAAAAGAAATGTCAGAAGAAGATATTAAGAAATCTACAGAATATTATAATCAAACCGCAAATGCAAAACCTGGAAGTATTGCTTCCAAAGCCAGAATGGTTCAGCAATACAATGAGAAGAATAAGAAATAGGAGGGTTTTCTTATGGATTACATTAAAGTGTCTGCAAAAACAGTTTCGGATGCTATCATTGAAGCATCGATTCAATTGGAAACATCCAGTGACAATATTGAATATGAAGTACTTGAGAATGGAAGCTCGGGATTTTTGGGGTTTGGAAGTAAACCGGCTGTCATTCGTGCAAGAAAGAAAGAATCTGTAGAAGATATTTTAGATACTCCTTTATTTACCACGCAGGAAAGCAAGGTGAAAAAGGAAGAAAAGCCTGTAAAGAAAGAACCCGTTCGAAAAGAAAGCATTAAAAAAGAAAGTTTCAAAAAAGAACCTGTTTTTAAAGAAGTCTCAGAAGAAGTAAAAGAAGTAGTAAAGGTTTCCAGGATACCTGCAAATAAAGAAGAAGTTGAACAATCCGCATATGAATTTTTACAGGGCGTGTTTAAAGCAATGGAAATGAATGTAGAAATTAAAGCAGAATTTTCAGATGACACGCTGAGTGTAGATTTAAATGGAGATGACATGGGAGTCCTGATTGGCAAAAGAGGACAAACCCTGGATTCGCTGCAGTATCTTACAAGCCTTGTTGTAAACAAAGGAAAAGCTTCTTATACCCGTGTGAAGCTGGATACGGAAAATTACAGAAACAGAAGAAAAGAGACATTGGAGAACCTGGCAAGAAACATTGCATTTAAGGTGAAGAAGACAAAAAGACCGGTATTTTTAGAGCCAATGAATCCTTATGAGAGAAGAATTATTCACTCAGCACTTCAGAATGATCCATATGTTACTACACACAGCGAAGGGGAAGAGCCTTACCGTAAAGTAGTTGTTACATTAAAAAAATAAAGATTTTATTATAAGGGGGTGTCGTGCAATTCCTCAGTGTATCCAAATATGGATAGGGTTTATCAGCTGGGAGATTGCAAGGCACTCTTTTGTGTATCGTCAAGTTAAAGCCGCAGTAGATGCGGCGTCAGGAGGTAGGAGTGAAAGAAGATCACTTTCACACCATTTATAATAGCCGCAGTAAATGCGGCATAAGGAGGTAGGAAACATGAAAACAGATACCATAGCAGCCATTTCAACAGCAATGACGGCATCCGGAATTGGAATTGTCAGAATGAGCGGCAGCGAGGTTTTTACCATTATAGATCGTGTTTATCAGTCAAAAGGAAAGAAAAAAAAGTTGTCAGAAGTACCAACCCATACAATTCATTACGGTTATATCATGGATGGGGATGAGATGATAGATGAAGTACTGGTAATGGTTATGAGGGCACCCCGAAGTTTTACATCGGAAGATACAATTGAGATCAACTGCCATGGCGGGGTTTATGCCATGAAACGTATTTTGGAGACTGTTATTAAAAACGGAGCCAGACCGGCAGAGCCTGGGGAGTTTACAAAGAGAGCATTTCTGAACGGAAGAATGGATCTGTCCCAGGCGGAAGCGGTAATTGATGTAATTAATGCTAAGAATGAATATGCGCTGAAAAGTTCTGTAAGCCAGTTAAGAGGTTCGGTAATGCAGGCAATTAAGGATATTCGCGAGCAGATTATTTATCATATAGCATTTATTGAATCAGCTTTAGATGATCCGGAGCATATCAGCCTGGAGGGATATGGCGGAGAGCTTCAGCAGGTGAATAATAAATTAATTGGTAAATTAGAGAAGTTGATTGCATCGTCAGAAGATGGTAAGATGATGAAGGAAGGAATTCGGACTGTAATTGTAGGTAAGCCTAATGCAGGAAAATCGTCTCTGTTAAATGTACTGGTTGGAGAGGAGAGAGCTATTGTAACGGATATAGCGGGGACAACCAGGGATATTTTAGAGGAGACCATACAGATTCATGGAATCAGCCTGAATATCATTGATACGGCGGGAATACGCAGTACAGAGGATGTTGTGGAGAAGATCGGGGTATCCAGGGCAAAAGATTATGCAAAAGATGCAGATCTGATAATTTATGTGGTGGATTCTTCTACAGAGCTGGATGAAAATGACAGTGAAATAATAGAGATGCTGAGGAGTAAAAAAGCAATTATATTGTTAAATAAGACAGATCTTCAGATGATTACTTCAGAAGAAATGTTAAAAGAGAGAATAGATAAGCCGGTCATTCCTGTTTCAGCAAAAGAAAATAAAGGAATTGATTTACTGGAACTTACCTTAAAAGAAATGTTTTTCCATGGGGAAATTTCATTTAATGATGAGGTCTATATAACAAATATACGCCATAAGACAGCACTTGCCGATGCGCTTTCCAGCTTAAGGCAGGTAAGGGAAAGTATTGAAATGGGGATGCCGGAGGATTTTTATTCCATTGATTTGATGAGTGCATATGAGGAACTGGGTGGAATTATCGGTGAATCCGTGGGAGAAGATCTGGTAAATGAAATTTTCAGTAAGTTTTGTATGGGAAAATAGAAAGGATATAACATGAATACCATAGAAGAAAATGTTGACGTTGTTGTAGTTGGGGCCGGACACGCCGGATGTGAAGCAGCTCTGGCAAGTGCCAGACTTGGACTGGAGACAATTGTGTTCACGGTAAGTGTAGACAGTATTGCCCTGATGCCCTGTAATCCAAACATAGGAGGCAGCTCCAAAGGACATCTGGTGCGTGAAATAGATGCTCTTGGCGGAGAAATGGGCAAGAATATAGATAAAACCTTTATACAGTCTAAGATGTTAAATAAATCAAAAGGTCCGGCAGTTCATTCTCTGAGAGCCCAGGCGGACAAGGCGGACTACAGCCGCGAGATGAGGAAAATACTTGAAAACACAGACCATCTGTCTGTGAAGCAGGCAGAAGTAACGGAAATTATAGTAGAAGACGGCAAAATCAGCGGCGTGAAAACCTTCTCCGGAGCAGTATATCACTGTAAGGCTTGTGTATTGTGCACCGGAACATATCTGAAGTCCCGTTGCATTTACGGAGATATCAGTAATTATACGGGTCCAAACGGGCTTCAGGCTGCAAACTATCTGACGGATTCCCTAAAGGAAAATGGAATAGAAATGTTTCGTTTTAAAACAGGAACACCTGCCAGAATTGATAAACGGTCTATAGATTTTAATAAAATGGAAGAACAATTTGGAGATGAAACAGTAGTTCCATTTTCCTTTTCCACAAATCCGGAGGATGTACAGATTGAACAGGCATCCTGCTGGCTTACCTATACGAATGAAAATACCCATGAGATCATAAAGAAAAACCTGGATCGTTCCCCATTATATTCTGGTATGATTGAAGGAACCGGACCCAGATACTGCCCGTCTATTGAAGATAAAGTAGTTAAATTTTCTGATAAAAACAGGCATCAGGTATTTATTGAACCGGAAGGTCTGCATACGAATGAAATGTATGTTGGCGGGATGTCCAGTTCCCTGCCGGAAGATGTACAGACAGCGATGTACCGAACAGTGCCGGGGTTAGAAAATGCAAAAATTGTAAGAAATGCCTATGCGATTGAATATGACTGTATCAATCCGAGACAGCTGAATGCAGCGCTGGAATTTAAAAATATTAAAGGGCTTTTCAGCGGTGGCCAGTTTAATGGAAGCTCCGGATATGAAGAGGCAGCAGCCCAGGGGTTGGTAGCAGGTATTAATGCAGCACAGAAGGTATTGGGAAGAGATCTTTTGATACTGGATCGTTCGGAATCTTATATAGGTGTATTAATTGATGATCTGGTAACAAAAGAGAATCATGAGCCTTATCGTATGATGACATCCCGCTCGGAGTATCGCCTGTTGCTCAGACAGGATAATGCTGATCTGCGTCTGACTAAAAAAGGATACGAGGCAGGTTTAATTTCCGAAGAGGTTTATCAGGCACTTTTAGAAAAAGAAAAACAAATAGCAGAAGAGACGAAAAGAGTGGATCATACAAATATAGGTGCTTCAAAGGAGATTCAGAGATTCCTGGAAGCACATAACAGCACCATTTTAAAAACCGGAACTACCCTTGGTGAGTTAATAAGAAGGCCGGAGCTGACTTATGAAATGCTTGGTGAAATTGATGAAGGACGTCCTCAGTTATCAACAGGAGTTCAGGAACAGGTTAATATTAATATTAAGTATGAGGGGTATATCAAACGCCAGTTAAAACAGGTATCCCAGTTTAAAAAGCTGGAAAGCAAAAAAATACCGGAAAATATTGATTACGAAGATATCAGTGGGCTTCGTATCGAAGCAAAACAAAAATTAAAACTATATATGCCTATGTCAATTGGACAGGCGTCCAGAATATCAGGAGTAACACCGGCGGATATTTCTGTACTTTTAATATATATGGAACAATACGGCAGGAGGTCATAATGGAGGAAAAGAACAACGTACTGATTCAGGGATGTCTGGAGCTTGGAATACAACTGACAGATACCCAGGTAAATCAGTTTGAGACATATTATGAGTTATTAGTAGAATGGAATAAGGTAATGAATCTTACGGGGATTACAGAATATGACGAAGTCATGCAAAAACACTTCGTAGACAGCTTATCTATCGTTAAGGCTGCAGATCTTGGGCAATGTAAAAAAGTCCTGGATATGGGCACAGGAGCGGGCTTCCCGGGCATTCCAATTAAGATCGTATACCCTCATTTGGAAGTTGTACTGCTGGATTCATTAAATAAGCGGATTAAGTTTTTAAATGAAGTAATCGGGAAATTAGGGTTATCAGGGATAACAGCCATACATGGCAGGGCAGAAGATTATGCAAAGCAGAAAGAATACAGGGAGATGTTTGATCTCTGCGTTTCAAGGGCAGTGGCAAATCTGGCATCACTGTCTGAATATTGTATACCATATACAATGTTACATGGAAACTTTATTTCTTATAAATCCGGCAGTATAGAGGATGAGTTACAAAATGCAAAAAATGCAGTTTTTCTGCTTGGTGGAAAAATGAAAGATACAGTAAAATTTACACTTCCGGGAAGCGATATTGAGCGGTCTCTTGTTGTAATAGAAAAGGTAAAGAAGACTCCGGGAAAATATCCCAGAAAGGCAGGACTGCCTGCAAAAGAACCGATAGCCTGACTTAATTGTCAGGCTATTAGTGTGGAGATTTTGATACCTCTATGCAGGATTGTCCATAGTAACAGTTCCGGTTTTACCATTTACGGTTAAATTGGCCTGGTCTGAATGATATACAGTCTGCCCTTTTCCAGGGCCCCTCAATATCCATTGGCAAGTAATTTATAAAATCACCCCCTAAATAATAATTCCGTGTAGAAAAATATCTAGTGTCATATTTAGCATATCCTCCGGACTATTGGAAGATCTTGTAGTATATACAATGGATAGCATGGAGTTAATAAGTAATCTGGTTGCAAGAGAAGAATCTGTATTGCGAAAGAAACCGTCAGAAATGCCTCTCTCAATAACGGATTGAAACATATCCTGATAGTCATAATGCAGCTTTTTTAATCGCTTTTGATACGCAGCAGCTAAAAATCTTTCTTCTGATTTTACCCACAAAAGAAGTCCGCTGTTTTCTTTTGTATATGTAAGATTCATCTCCATAAGCTTCTTTAAACAACTTGTGGGAGATAAGTTCAGTGTTATTATATTTCTTGTATCCTGCAGTAGGTTTTTCATCTTTTCTTCAACAATAAAAACAACAATTTCATCTTTTGCTGTAAAAAAGTCATACAGGCTGGATTTACCCATTGCGGCAGCTTCAGCAATCTCCCGCATGGAAGTTTTTTGAAATCCTTTTTTATTAAAAAAGCTAAGTGCTATAGAGGCTATTTCGTTTTGACGTTGCAGTATCTGTTCTTTTGTAAGTGTTAATCCTTTAGCCATAGTATATTCTCCTTATACTAGCGACCAATGGTCGCTTTATGAATTTTATTATAAACGTCCGGTGGTCGTTTGCCAATAATGTAAAAAATATTTTATTAATACTATTTATATATATTTGTTTATTGTCAATTTGATAATATAAGTAAGTTTGGATCATAAAAATGTTTTATGATATTAAGATTATAATAATTAAACAATATAAAAAGTTAATCACTCATATTTAACACTGAAATGATTAACTTTTATAGTTTAAAGAAAAATATTTAATTGTTCAAGGAAGGAGTCAGCAGCTTCCACTTGAGGAAGAGACTTTGTATCATTTACATACGCTGTTTCAATTGCCGGATTAATTTCTACGTAGTTAGCTATAATGCCATCCATATCCTGACATTTACTGCCTGCAATGATAAAAATACTATTGTTTATTTCTTTTAGGGCATGTGCAATATTTACATTTAAATAAAGACCATTTAAGCTGGAAAGTAAATATTTTCCGCCACTGTCTTTTAAATGAGCAGCCTCATAATATACATCTATATATTTTCCTTTTAAACGGAAAGGATTATAAATATATTCTTCTGTAAAACGATATTCTAAATTTGACCTGTTAATGATCATATTATAGACAGTGGTGCCTATTATCGGCAGATCCATTAAAAATTTGGTCACTTTAGAACGTTTTCCTGGTATACTGTTTAACTTGGACAATTTTTCCGGATTAACCATAAATATTTTATTAAATAACTCGGAATCATTGTGACATGCCATAACAACAAAAGAAGAAGAAATGCCAGTAGCAGCTACATTAGTTTTTTGACCAATCACCTTTTTTACAAAATCAGTAACTAATTGAACGTACAAAAAATTCGTGTAAGTTAAGTTTGGCTTATCAGAGCGACCACATCCCAACAAGTCAATAGCATAAACAGTATGGTTCTTTGATAATTTACGAATTACTTCATTCCATTCATAAGAGGATGAATAGGGAGTAAGATCATGAATTAAAAGCAAAGGGTTTCCATGACCGGATTTGGTATAAAATACATTACCAAATCTCCACTCAAAATAGTTTCCGGTATTTGCATTTAACATATGTTTTATTACAGCGGCTGAGGCTATACATTTATTAATAATGTGCATCACAGCAATTGCAAATGTGGTGAGTAGGATCGTAGTTTTTATTTTGTGTTTCATAATGCTGTAACCCCTTTCTAAACAAAATCGTAACTTTTAAGTCACGCAAACTTTATCTATATTATAAGCTATATTGCAAAGACTTACAATTCTTTTTTTCTGGTAATGCGGTTTTAAAGTAATAAGAATTTATAAAAAAAGCAATTTAAGGGAATGTGAAAAATTGCTTTCCTAATGTCGGAATTTAGTATATGATAGTATATAGAAATAAAACAAATTATTGGATTTTATTTTAAATAGATGAAACCGTAAGAAGGAAAAATAATGATAAAGGAATACATAGAAGATAAGCTTAGAACGAATAGACTTCAATTTGAAATTTTGGATAGAGAGTATCAAACCATCCGCAAAAGTGAAGGCGAGATCAATGAACACATAAAAAGACTTCAGGAAGATGATGATATAGATTTTGTGATTTTTTCTCCAAGAAGTTTGAAATATTCCACAAAAAACAGTATAGTGGAATATGATCGGAAGTTACAGGATCTTGTACAGGAACGTGAAACAGTAAAAGGAAAAATGAATCGTCTTTTGGAACAAAGAATGGAATTGGACAAGATGTTCCAGGAAGCAGAAGAAAAGCAGTTAGAGAGCGAAAATGTTGAAGTAACTGGTTATAATCAAAATATTAAAAATGATGTAAAAATAGATAATATAAGAAAAGTAGAAGATAAAGAAAAAACAGAAAATAAAGAAAAAACAGAAAATAAAGAAAAAACAGAAAATAAAGAAGATAGAGAAACATCTGTTGAATCAGGACAGAATATTGATGAAAAGAAAATAAAAAATTGGAATGAAAATGGTACTATTAAAATTAAAACAAATGGAAATACGGGAAAATTTTTTGATGCATTGGCACACAAAAAAGGTAGTACCAGTTCTAGAGTAGTAAGAACAGGACTTAACCCTAATTTAAAAATGGATTATAATTCAGAAAGTTCCAGAGATAGAAGAGAAATTAAAAATGTATTTGATAAAAAAAGTTTGTATACTTCCCTGGAAAATAAAGTTTTGGATGGAAATAGAAATTTGGATGAAAATAAGCTTATAAATAGTAATAAAAATAAGGTGGAGGAGAATACCCCTGTTCATTTTATAAATATTGTAGAAGGTAAAAGTATAGATGATGTGGAACCTGCTAATAATATAGATAGTAGAAATAATATGAAAGAATTAAGCAATGTTATAGAAAGTGAGTCCGGCAGTCATTTTATTAATATCATGGAGGGACCGGATAAGAAAAATTCTGTTTTAGATAAGGAAGAAAATGAAGTAATAAACTTTGGGGCTGCTACTGATAGTTCACTGGAAAATAAATTTTTAAGCAGCAGATCAACAGGACGAAAGACGGGTGACAAGGTAATAAGGAGTGATGATATGCAAAAGCTATTGTCTAAGATAGAATTGTGTCAGAAATTATTGCTCACAAATAAAGAGGAGTGTAATGTGGAACTTAAAAATCTGAAATATGTATTAGAAAATCTCGTATAAATTGATTTCAATGTTTCACGTGAAACATTGAAATCTTAAATTTTACATAAATGATGTTTCACGTGAAACATTTTTATAGATTATCATTTCGATAAGTGCTATAATGTAAAAGTATAAATCAAGAAAGGGATTAAATTATGGGAAGAACGATCGTAGTTGCTAATCAAAAGGGCGGCGTAGGAAAAACTACTACGGCCATTAATTTATCTGCCTCCCTGGCAGAATTAGGTCAAAAAGTTTTAATCATAGATATGGATCCTCAGGGTAATGCGACCAGTGGTATTGGAGTAGAAAAAGAGGATGCCGAAAATACAGTATATGAGTTATTATTAGGACAATGCACTATTGAAGATTGCATGATAAAAGATGTATATGAAAATCTTAGTTTGATGCCTTCTAATATCAATTTAGCTGCTGCGGAGATCGAATTAATTGAAATTGATGAAAAAGAGTATATTTTAAAAAAGGAAGTTGCTAAAGTAAAAGATAATTTTGATTTTATTATTATTGACTGCCCTCCATCTTTAAGTATGCTTACGGTGAATTCAATGTGCGCATCTGACACTGTTTTAGTACCAATTCAATGTGAGTATTATGCATTAGAGGGATTAACTCAATTAATGCACACCATTAATTTAGTAAGAGAAAGACTGAATCCGGAACTGGAGATGGAAGGTGTAGTATTTACAATGTATGATGCACGTACTAATCTTTCACTACAGGTTGTTGAAAATGTTAAAAATAATTTAAATCAAACAATTTATAAGACAATTATTCCGCGTAATATTCGTCTTGCAGAAGCGCCAAGCCATGGAATGCCAATTAATATTTATGATTCCAGATCCACAGGGGCAGAGAGCTATAAATTATTGGCAGAAGAAGTGATACATAGAGGAGAAGAAGAATGGTAGTAAAAAAAACTGGTTTGGGAAAAGGACTGGATTCGTTAATACCGACACATAGCACCTCCCAAAAAACTACGGTCAAAGATGCAAAAGAAGAAAAACAACAAGTCAAGACAGTAGTTAAACAGGAAGAGATAAGAATTAAAATTACGGAGATAGAACCAAATAGAGAACAGCCTCGTAAAAAGTTTGATGAAGATGCGCTCTTAGAACTTGCTGAATCTATTAAGCAGTTTGGCGTTATACAGCCCTTAATTGTACAAAAAAAGGGAGATTATTATGAAATAATTGCAGGTGAACGCCGATGGAGAGCTGCTAAAATAGCTGGGTTAAAAGAGGTTCCGGTAATAATTAAAAATTATACAAACCAGGAACGAGTAGAAATCTCGTTGATTGAAAATATTCAAAGAGAAGATTTGAATCCAATTGAAGAAGCTCATGCATATAAACGCTTATTAAATGAGTTTAATTTAAAGCAGGATGAGGTTGCAGAGCGGGTTTCCAAAAGTCGTACAGCTGTTACAAATTCAATGCGTTTACTTAAATTAGATGACAGAGTTCAGCAGATGGTAATAGATGATATGATATCGACTGGGCACGCAAGAGCCTTATTATCAATTGAAGATAAAGAGTTACAGTATACAGTTGCGAATAGAATATTTGATGAAAAATTAAGTGTACGTGAGACTGAAAAACTCATGAAAACGATCCAGCTAGAGAAGACAGAAAAGAAAACAGATGAAAAAAATACTGTAAATAGTCTTATATATAAAGATATAGAAGAAAAAATCAAAGCTATCCTGGGTACAAAAGTAATTGTTGATCATAAATCAAATAATAAAGGTAAGATACAAATAGAATACTACTCCAATGAAGAACTTGAACGTATCGTAGAAATGTTAGAATCAATCAGATAGGGGAGCTATTAAATGGAAAGTAAAATCATCAATGCTTTAGGAATCGATCCGGGGATTATTTTAATTCTTATGATGATTATGATAATCATCCTCTTTGTGTTCCAAATAAAGAATTCATTTAAAATGGATCGTTTTATGAAAAAGTATAAAACTTTCATGAAGGGAAAAGATGGTATATCATTAGAAAAAACCATCCTTCACAATATAAATGATATTGATATGCTGATGGAGTCCAGTAAAAATCATATGGAGGAAATCAAACAGATAAAAGAAATACAAAACAGGACTTTGAATAAAACTGCAATTGTAAAATACGATGCCTTTAAAGAAGTAGGAGGTAAATTAAGTTTTGCCCTGGCTATGTTGGATAAAGAAGATAACGGACTGGTTATAAATGCAATCCATAGCAGGGAAGGATGTTATACCTATATTAAGGAAATTGTAAAGGGTGAGTCCTATATTGTACTTGGTGAAGAAGAAAAAGAAGCACTAAGACAGGCAGTAAATGCCCATACGGAAATATAAAATTGTCATCGAAAAAGCAGATATTATGTAAATAATCTGCTTTTTTTTGACCCTTTACGAATGAAGAAAAATAGGGTATTATATAAGGTAGAAATTTAATATTATAGGATTTTATAGTAAAATTAAGATAGAAGAGAGGACATTAAAACATGTTAGATATAAAATTTTTAAGAGAGAATCCGGAAGTTGTAAAACAAAATATTCGTAATAAATTTCAGGATTATAAGCTTGAAAAGGTAGATGAAGTTTTAAAGTTGGATCAGGAAAACAGAGATATCAAAAAAGAAGTAGAATCTTTAAGAGCTGAGCGTAATAAATTATCCAAACAAATCGGCGGATTAATGGCACAGGGTAAAAAAGATGAAGCAGAAGAAATTAAAAAACAGGTAGCTTCTCAGGCAGAAAGATTAAACGAGTTATCTGAAAAAGAAAGAAATGTTGAAGAAGAGCTCAAAAAAATTATGATGATAATTCCCAACATTATTGACTCATCCGTACCAATTGGTAAAGATGATAGTGAAAATGTGGAAGTACAAAAATACGGAGAACCTTTTGTACCTGAATTTGAGATTCCATATCATACAGAAATTATAGGAAAAATTTGACGGCATTGATTTAGACAGTGCAAGAAAAGT
>NZ_JNGB01000193.1:0-4963 GCF_001029355.1 Robinsoniella sp. RHS | reverse complement strand
ACCAGGAGCCGGTAAAGGAACACAGGCTAAGAAAATAGCGGATAAGTATCAGATACCGCATATTTCAACAGGTGATATTTTCCGTGCTAATATCAAGAACGGAACGGAACTGGGTAAAAAAGCAAAAACTTACATGGACCAGGGATTATTAGTACCGGATGAACTGGTAGTGGATCTGGTAGTAGACAGAGTACAGCAGAGTGATTGTGCGAATGGCTATGTTCTGGACGGTTTCCCAAGAACAATTCCTCAGGCAGAAGCATTAGATGCAGCACTTGCTAAATTAGGCGATAAAGTTGATTATGCAATTAATGTGGAAGTTCCGGACGAAAATATCATTAACCGTATGGGCGGAAGAAGAGCCTGTGTAGGCTGTGGTGCTACATACCATGTTGCATATAACCCTCCCAAAGAGGAAGGATTCTGTGACATTGACGGCGAAAAGCTGATCTTAAGAGAAGATGACAAGCCAGAGACTGTTAAGAAGCGTCTGGATGTATACCATGATCAGACACAGCCGTTAATTGAGTATTACAGCAGCAAACAAATATTAAAAGAAGTAGATGGCACGGTAGATATGGAAGACGTATTTACAGCTATCGTACAGATATTAGGAGTGTAACACTATGTCAGTAACAATAAAGTCTGCAAAAGAAATTGAACTTATGAGAGAAGCTGGAAGATTACTGGAGATTACTCATAATGAATTGGCAAAGGCAATCAAACCGGGGATATCTACCTGGGAAATTGATCAGCTTGGCGAGCAGATTATCAGAAGCTTTGGCTGTACTCCTAATTTTCTGAATTACAACGGATATCCGGCATCTATCTGCGTTTCTGTTAACGACGAGGTCGTACATGGAATTCCTTCTAAAAAGCGTATCCTGCAGGAAGGGGATATTGTCAGCTTAGATGCAGGACTTATCTATAAAGGCTTTCATTCTGATGCAGCCAGAACCCATGCGGTGGGCGAAATCAGTAAGGAAGCGAAACAACTGATTGAAGTAACAAAACAGTCTTTCTTTGAAGGTATCAAATTTGCAAGGGCAGGGCATCATCTGCATGAGATTTCAGCCGCTATTGGAGCATATGCTGAGAGCTTTGGCTACGGAGTGGTTCGTGACCTGGTTGGCCATGGAATCGGCACCAGCCTGCATGAGGATCCACAAATCCCTAATTTTTCCCAAAAGCGCAGAGGTATCCGCCTTCAGCCTGGAATGACCCTGGCAATAGAGCCAATGATTAATGCCGGACGATACGATGTCGAATGGCTGGATGATGATTGGACGGTAGTCACAGAGGATGGTTCCTGGTCTGCCCATTATGAAAATACGGTATTGATTACTGAAGATGAGCCCGAAATTTTAACTTTGGGACATATTCATGAATAATGAGGGCAAAAAATGGAAAGATTTGAGATAGGAATGCTGGCTGTATCAAGAGCCGGCCATGATAAAGACTGTCTGTATGTAATAAGTGCCATAGATGGTGAATATGTATATCTGACGGATGGAAAGGTGAAACCCCTTGAGCGTCCCAAGAAAAAGAAGAAAAAACATATCCAGGTGATCCGCATAATTCCGGAAGATTTGTGTGGTGCACCTATGGATTCACTTAAAAATGAAGATATCAAACGAGTAATTAAGCATTATCGTAAATCACAGAAAATAGATAATGTCAATCAGGTGAAGAAAGTTTCAGGAGGTTTTTAAATGTCAAAAGTAGATGTTATTGAAGTAGAAGGAACTGTGTTAGAAAAATTACCAAATGCGATGTTTAAAGTAGAATTAGAGAATAAGCATGTAGTTTTAGCACACATCAGCGGAAAGTTACGTATGAATTTCATCCGTATACTTCCGGGTGACAAGGTTACAATCGAATTATCACCGTACGATTTAGATAAAGGCCGTATTATTTGGAGAGATAAGTAAAAAAAGTCAATATTTTGCTTGCATTTCCAATATATTCGTGATATAATTTGAGTCGAACTTTTTGTGAAGACACCATGTTTCGGTGTCGCAGTTTGCCCAAATACCGGGCGTTAAATGGTGTGAAAGGAGGATTTACCATGAAGGTTAGATCATCAGTGAAACCTATTTGCGAAAAATGCAAAATCATCAAAAGAAAAGGAAGTATCAGAGTAATCTGTGAAAATCCGAAGCACAAACAGAGACAGGGATAAGATCTGTTTGTAAAGTTTTATTTTAGTGCGGCTGCAGCAGGACTCACCAGGGTGTGTTGTTACTGCTGATGACAATATAAAGTGGAGACTCGCTCCACCATATATTGCTTATAATACCGGATGCATGCATACCACCTCGTTCAGTAATGGGGGGCATTCGGAAAGGTCGTATTTCAATGCGGCTGGGCAGGACCATCTATCCGTGCCTCAATTAAGGACAATATAATTAAGGTTTCGAAAGGCGCACACATTTCAGACATGCAAAAGGCATGGGCTGCGCGGCATCGTAATCTTACAAGAAAATGGAGGAAATATTACATGGCTCGTATTGCTGGTGTAGACTTACCAAGAGAAAAACGTGTAGAAATTGGATTAACTTACATCTACGGAATTGGTAGAGTAAGTGCAACAAAAATTCTGGAATCTGCAAAGGTTAATCCGGACACTCGTGTCAGAGATTTAACTGATGAAGAAGTAGGAAGAATTCGTGACGTAATTGATGAAACACAGACTGTAGAAGGTGATTTAAGAAGAGAAATCGCTCTTAATATCAAGAGATTACAGGAAATCGGATGCTATCGTGGAATCCGTCATAGAAAAGGACTTCCGGTTCGTGGACAGAAGACAAAGACCAATGCCAGAACAAGAAAAGGTCCTAAGAGAACAGTTGCTAACAAGAAGAAATAATATTGAATTTACGAAAATTACAAACTTTATTAAAGAATATGAGAAAGTAGGTTAGTTTAAAATGGCTAAAAAAGTTACCAAAAAAGTGACAAAAAAGCGTGTAAAGAAAAACGTTGAACGCGGACAGGCACACATTCAGTCATCTTTCAATAACACAATCGTAACATTAACTGATGCTGAAGGAAATGCTTTATCATGGGCAAGTGCTGGTGGTCTGGGATTTAGAGGTTCAAGGAAATCTACTCCATATGCTGCACAGATGGCAGCTGAAACAGCTACAAAAGCAGCATTAGTACATGGTCTTAAGACTGTAGATGTTATGGTAAAAGGACCAGGTTCAGGACGTGAAGCAGCGATTCGTGCTCTTCAGGCATGTGGTCTTGAAGTAACTAGTATCAGAGACGTGACTCCGGTTCCACATAATGGATGCCGTCCACCAAAACGCAGAAGAGTCTAATAGGAGGGGTAGAGTAAGATGGCAGTTAATAGAGTTCCTGTTCTTAAAAGATGTAGATCACTTGGATTAGATCCAATTTACTTAGGAATAGATAAAAAATCCACTAGAGAATTAAGAAGAGCAAACCGTAAAATGAGTGAGTATGGTTTGCAGTTAAGAGAAAAACAGAAAGCAAAATTCATTTATGGTGTTTTAGAAAAACCTTTCAGAAACTACTATAAAAGAGCTGAGAAAATGACGGGTATGACTGGTCCTAACCTGATGATCTTATTAGAGTGCAGATTAGACAACGTATTGTTCCGTGCAGGACTTGCAAGAACTAGAAAAGAAGCTAGACAGATCGTTGACCACAAGCACGTATTAGTAAACGGCAAACAGGTTAATATCCCTTCTTATTTAGTAAAAGCAGGCGATACTATCGAAATCAAAGAGAAATGCAAAGGTTCTCAGAGATACAAAGATATTTTAGATGCAACAAGTGGAAGACTTGTTCCTGAATGGTTAGATACTGAAGCAGAAGCTTTAAAAATTTCTGTTAAAGAAGCACCAGCCAGAGAAGCAATTGATGTTCCAGTTGATGAGATGCTTATCGTCGAGTTGTATTCTAAATAATCCTTAAAGTGATTTCGTCACCCTCAAAAAAATGATAACCCAAAAGGAGGGGCTTTTATAGTGTTCGATTTTAATAAACCAAAAATTGAGATAGCTGAGATATCAGACGATAAGACCTACGGAAGATTTGTTGTGGAACCTTTAGAGAGAGGTTACGGAACGACGCTTGGTAATTCTCTTAGAAGAATCATGCTTTCCTCATTACCGGGAGCTGCAGTAAGCCAGGTGAAGATTGAAGGCGTGTTACATGAATTCAGCTCGATTCCAGGTGTAAAAGAAGATGTCACTGAGATCATTATGAACATCAAATCACTGGCGATTCAGAACAACAGTGAGACGAATGAAGCTAAGGTTGCATACATCGAATTTGAAGGCGAAGGCGTGGTAACAGCTGCTGATATTCAGGCAGACCAGGACATTGAGATTCTCAATCCTGACTTAGTCATCGCAACTTTAAATGGTGGTGCAGACAGCAAATTATACATGGAACTTACCATTACAAAAGGCAGAGGATATGTAAGTGCTGATAAGGGTAAAAACGATGATATGCCGATTGGTGTAATTGCAGTGGATTCTATTTACACTCCGGTAGAACGTGTTAACCTGACTGTTCAGAATACACGTGTAGGCCAGATTACCGATTACGATAAACTGACATTAGACGTATATACGAACGGAACATTAGCTCCTGATGAAGCAGTCAGCCTTGCAGCGAAAGTCTTAAGTGAGCATTTAAGCTTATTCATTGACTTATCAGAAAATGCGAAATCCGCAGAAGTAATGATTGAAAAAGAAGACAATGAAAAAGAGAAAGTGTTAGAAATGAACATTGACGAATTAGAGCTGTCTGTTCGTTCTTACAACTGCTTAAAGAGAGCCGGTATCAATACCGTAGAAGAATTGTGTAACAGGACTTCGGAAGATATGATGAAGGTTCGTAACTTAGGACGTAAGTCTTTAGAAGAAGTATTAGGAAAATTGAAAGAACTTGGATTACAGTTGAACCCAAGCGACGAATAGTTGCT
>NZ_JNGB01000192.1:0-16568 GCF_001029355.1 Robinsoniella sp. RHS | reverse complement strand
TTTCTGCAACAAAAGATATCACCCTTCACAGTTTAAGAGGACGTGTGATTACATCTGTAAGCGATCGAACCGGTTATATCACAACTTCAGATTCCGACTTAAACCGTTTCGTAGAAAATACCATTTGGAGTGAAATGGGTAATTATCTGTCTATTCCCATAGACTGCCCCCAGCGTAATGAGCGTGCAGGATGGACAGGAGATGCGCAGTTGTTTGCCCAGTCAGCAACACTAAACTTCGATGTAAATGCATTCCTGGAAAATTATATTGATATCATGAATGATTATGCAGAAAACTCCAACAATTTCTATGCAGATGTTATGCCAAAGAATCGTGCTGTGGACAGTAAATACTGTGGATGGAGCGATGCAGGAATTATTATTCCATGGGTAATGTATCAGCAGACAGGTGATATCAGCTTTATTGAGAACAGCTATGATCAGATGGACGCTTATATGGCAGCTGGTGAATACAATACGATGCTTTACGGTGACTGGCTGGCTTACTGTGGCACCAGGCTGCCTGTTATGAACGTGGTATATGAGATTTATGACTGTGTTCTGATGGAGAAGATGTCTCAGCTTACCGGCAGAGCAGATAAAGCAGAGCAGTACAGAGGAAAATATGAAGAACTGAAGGAATCATTTATTGCAACTTATGTAGATGAAAATTACAATCTTCTGACAGATAATAAGGACGACTTCGTATTACCGTTTGCAAAGCCAAAAATGTCGGCTGACAATGCCCAGACAGGTCTTCTGTGGGCACTGAAGCTGAACCTTTACACTAACGATGAAATGAGAGATGCGTTTATCAAAAATCTTCTCATTAACATAGAAAACAAAGACGGCAAGATTCGTCCGGGTCAGGATGAAGATACACTGTCTGTTGGTTTTCTGGGAGTAAACGTAATCCTCCCGATCCTGACGGATCTTGGATATGGCGATGTAGCTTACACATTAATGCTGCAGGATACAGACCCATCCTGGCTGTACGCAGTGAAAAATGGTGCAACAACCACCTGGGAGAGATGGAATTCTTATTCTGTAAAAGACGGATATGGTGACAGCTCCATGAACTCCTTCAACCACTACTCATACGGTGCCAGCGTAGAATGGATGTATAATTATATGGCTGGTATTAAGAGTGACGAAGCAAATCCGGGTTATAAACATTTTATTCTGCAGCCGACTGCAGATCCTGAGGGACGTATCGACTTTGTAAATGGTTCCTACGACTCTATGTATGGTACCATTGAAAGCCTGTGGACCTCGGATCAGGGAGAAATGAATTCTTATACAGCAGTAGTACCCGCTAATACAACCGCTACCTTATATCTGAATCTGGATAAAAATCAGGTGGAAAGCCTCGCACTGCCGGAGGGCGCAGTTTACGCAGGAAGAGAGACGAGAAACGGAGCTGACTGTGCGAAATTTGAGCTGGAAGCAGGAAGCTACAGCTTTGAGATCCAGTCCAAATCAAATGCGGCAGTGATCGCTGCACAGGAAGCGCAGAAGGCGGCAGAAGAAGCCCGTATGGCAGCAGAGGAAGCCCGGGCAGCGGCAGAGGAAGCACAGACATCAGCGGAGACAGCACAGAAATTAGCAGAGGAAGCACAAAAGAAAGCAGAAAATGCGGTGCAGACATCCGGAGAGAACAGTGCAGCTGCAGCATTGGCAAAAGTTGCGGCAGAACAGGCTAAGAAGGATGCAGAGACAGCAAAAGGACTGGCAGAGACAGCTCAAACTGCAGCAGAGAATGCAAAAACCATGGCAGAGGATGCCCAGAGGGCTGCAGAGGATGCCATGAATGGATCCATAGATGCCCAGAAGAAGGCAGAGGAAGCACGTGATGCAGCATTACAGGCAAAAAATACGGCAGTAGAATCTAAAAATGCAGCAGACAAGGCAGTAGAGTCCGCAGAGGCTCAGGTGAAGCTGGCTGAAGCGGCGAAAGATGCAGCTATTGCAGCTAAGGAAGATGCTGTGAAGGCTCAGGCAAAAGCAGAGGAAGCCCGAAAAATTGCAGAGGCAAAGGCAGCAGAAGCAGAAAAAGCTCTGGGAGAAGCGCGTCAACTGAAAAAAGAAATGGAAAACCTCCTGGCGAAGACAAAATTTGAAGATGTAAAGGCAACTATTAAAACAGCCAGTAGTTCAAAGAAAAAACAAGCAAAGATCACCTGGAAGAGGGTAAAGGGCGCAGATGGATATCAAATCCAATATGCTGTTAAGTCTAACTTCAAGGGAAAGAAAACGCTTACTGTGAAGGGTACAAGAGCTTCGGTAAAGACAATTAAAAAGCTTAAGAGCAAAAAGACGTACTTTGTGCGTATAAGAGCTTATAAGACAATTGACGGAAAGAAGGTTTACACCAATTACAGCGCAAAGAAGCAAGTGAAAGTGAAATAATACCTTCTATATAATTAATACTCTCCATAATGATTGGCTTCCATATTGTAAGGGAATCACAAAATCTAAGGGAAGCACAAAATTAAAGAGAATTAAAAAATCTAAAGAAATCACAAAATCTAAGGAAGCGGAGGAAAAATAGATCCTCCGCTTTTTTCAATTCTAATTTCCCATAGCCGCCTCTAATTTTAGATAGACTGATTTTGTTTTACTGCTTTCTTTCGTATTAAGAAATACGGTATACTGATCCGTCTTAATTTTGATAACAGGCGTGCAGCCACGGTAGTAATACATTTTACATTGCCCGTATTCCTTGTATTTAAAATTCCCCAAAAAGTATTGCTGCGCGTTCACACCATTATTTTTGTAGTAAGATCCCTGCGGAGCCTGGTCGGTTAACTCTATTTCCTGCACTTCGGATAATGGAAACTGTATATCATATTCCGCAGCCGTAATGAATACAGTTTCTCCCTTAATCTGCAGATCGAAGGGAATAAAATCAAACCGCAGAAATACTATACTCAGCCAGATACAAAGAACTGCAGTGAAAACATAAAGGCCGCCTGTAATAACTCTGGCAGCAGGCCGCGCCATGTTAAACGAAAGATTAGATCCGTAGCGGCAGGGAGCAATCAGGCTGTTGTCGTTGGGATTGTTGTATGACCCCGTTTTCCAGTAGTCATCCTCATCAACCATCAGAGGTTCCTTATCGGAAGAAAGCAGTAAAATTCTCTGTTTACGTACGTAAGATGCACTATACAGCAGGATTAAGATACACAGGGACTGTATCAGGATGTAAGCTGTGAAGAGAAAGGTGCTTTGAAAACGGTCTGACAGGATAATCCAGTCCAGCACCAGGAAAGACAGAGAATCGATGATGGCAATCAGAATCCAGCATATGGACCAGCAGCGTTTTGTCATTTTGTTGCAGGCCATGTTAAGGTCTGAGTCTTTGCTATAGGTGACAGTTCTTCTTTTGGCAAAGGCGTTGTATAAAATAAGAAAAAGAATTTTCAGCAAAAATGGCAGCAGAAAAAGAAAAAAGCCATCGAGACCTGATTGGAAATAGGAAAGTCCTCCGGGATATAAAAGCGGAATCATACAGATGAGAAATGCAGGAACAAACCACCAGGCGGTTACTGGCATTTTGTCTTTTGCTGCACTTACACGGGAGTCAATGACTGCTATATGAAGTTTTTCACCGCTAAACCAATTCTTTTCCTTTTTCATATTATAAAGCTGTAAAAAGTACTTTTTATAGAGGTACATACAGCCGCCCATGTAATAAACACACCACAGTATATACAGAATCAAAAATACCGACATGTAGGAGAACCATAATATAATAAAAATGGGAATATGAAGTAATGCTCCGATCAAGGAATGAAGATTCAGTGCTTTTTTAAAAGCGGATACAATTGCCATAACTTCAACAGACTGCGCTTCGTATGCAGGCAGTGTTACACCCAGCAGCAGATTCCCGTTATATTTTGCAGCAGACTTATAGGTGAAATGGCAGGCAGCCAGAATTGTAATACTGCAAAATAATATAATAATTGTCATCATCATAGTGCGCTCCCTTCACATGCAGTCACATGCATTTCGTCAAACATCCGGCTGCAAATATCCATAAATTCTGCTTTACCATAGCCTTTTAATGCAGCCTGGGCGCTTAGCAGCTCCAGTTCATAAGTCAGTTTTTCTTCAAATTCCTGATTCATATCCAGGCAGGATGACACCTTGGCACCGTGCCTGCGGTCAATTTCAATATAGCCTTCCTGTTTTAATATCTGATACGTTTTATTTACCGTCATAGTGTTGACCCCCGCATCCTGTGCAAGCTGGCGGACAGTGGGAAGGGATTCACCAATTTTAAGGTGTCCTTTCCCGATACCCATTACGATTTGATTGCGCAGCTGGACATAGATGGGGACAGAGCTGGAAAAGTCTAATGTTATAAGCATGTGAACCCTCCTTTGTTATTTTACTCATACGGTTTCTATATACGATTATGTATTATTTGTATTATAATATATAATACAAATAGAATCAAGTATTTGTGTAAGATAATAAAAAGTTCACAGGTTTTACATTGAATTTAGAAAATGCCTGTGTTACAATTCAGTTTAAAATAGTAATAAAATATCAATAATCAGGAGGAATTTAGCATGGGATTTTTTGCAAGAAAAGATGATGACGACGATGAAAACGTAGAACTTGAAGGTGCAGAGGCATTCTCCTATATGCTGGATGATGTGCTGGATAATATAAATGATTTAGATGAAATTACGCTGGATGCAGGAGCGCTGGAGATGATCAGTGAGCGTGCGCATAAAAATTAAATGGAAAGGATGTTATGCAGACTTTTAAACACGCTTTCAGACACGCTATTGTAAATTTAAGCGATATGAATTGCTGTACAAGCCTGTAATACAATTGGATAAAATGATAAAAGAAGTATGTGTGGAAAATTACACGGATATACCAAATGCAATTAAAAATGGAGGTAACCGCATAGAACTCTGTGATAATCTGGCAGAGGGGGGGACCACCGTAAGCCTGGGTGTAATGGAGGCGGCGATAAATCTGGGAAAAGAAAAAAATATTCCTGTTATGTGTATCATCAGACCCAGAAAAGGAAATTTTCACTATAATGACGTAGAATTAAAGATGATGTTAAGGGATATAGAAATTGCAAAAGAAGCCGGGGCAGCAGGTATTGTAATTGGTGCGCTGACAGAAGACTGCTGGCTGGATGAGGAAATGCTGGAAGTATTGCTGGCTGAAGCAGAAGGCCTTCTGGTGACCTTCCATATGGCATTTGACCAGATTCCTTATGATCTTCAGCCAAAAGCCATTGACTGGCTTTGCGCACATCATGTGGACAGGATTCTGACCCATGGTGGAAAAGGCGGCACCAAAATCGGGGACAATGTGGATAACTTAAAAAGACTGCTGGATTATGCAGGGGAAAGAATTATTATCATGCCGGGCGGCGGAGTTACCAGCGCAAATGTAGAAGAACTGCATCAGAAGCTGGGATTTAAAGAAATTCATGGAACAAAGATAGTAGATATTATATAAGAAACAGGCATGAAAAATATATGAAAAAGCGGTGGTTTGACTGTTATCAGTGAAACTACCGCTTTTTTGCTGTACAGGATTCTTTATATAAGTAATTATAATAGACGACTATTGGTGCAGGATATATCATTACCGCTGCTTCTGGCCATGGGGGGTATCGGTCACTTTACATACCTTGCGGTCGTAGGTGAACAATCCGTTGGCCTCTTCTTCTACATCTGAGACCTGTGTATAAACTGCGGCGCAGAGTCCTTCTTTATTGGCTTCTTTGATTTCCTTCATGACGTCATAAAACTTACGGGTAAACTCATCGGTGTCCTTGCATTTTAAATAACCAAATACCTGCTGTGAATAGGAATGTTCCGGTATATGGCAGATATAACCGCCATACTCAGATAATACAAAAGGCCTGCTGTCCAGCGCTGCCTTGATGGGGCGGAAGTAGTTGTGAACGCTTTTGATATCACCACAGTGCTGGTCATACCAGCCGCTTGCATGATCTACCGGACGGGTATTGTCCAGAGAGTGAATAAGATTTGTGACCTTTACGGCATCAAATTGTCCCCATCCTTCGTTAAAAGCAGTCCACAGACCAATACAGGGGCAGTTATAGAGATGCCGGACTGTGGATTTGCATTCCCGCAGCCAGAGTTTCTTTCCTTTTGCATCACAGCGTGAAAACAGTTTATAATGGCTGTCTTTAAAATGTGCGGTTACAAAAGGAAGAAGTGTGGGCAGGTAGCACAAAAAAGTGAGATAAGAGCGTCCGCCTCCATTTACGATGTCCTGCCAGACAATCATTCCCAGACGGTCACAGTGGTAGTACCAGCGCAGGGGTTCTATTTTAATATGCTTGCGGATCATATTAAATCCCAGATCCTTCATAGACTGTATGTCGAAGATCATGGCATCGTCAGAAGGGGGCGTGTACAAGCCGTCGGGCCAGTAGCCCTGATCCAGGACCCCGTTTTGAAAATAAGGCTGATTGTTCAGGCAGAGTCTGGGAATTCCCTTAGAATCCGTACGGGCAGAAAATTTGCGCATTGCGAAGTAACTGCATATGCTGTCACTTCCGGCTGTAATTGTAAGATCGTATAGGAAAGGTGACTCCGGTGACCATGGACGAAGATCACGGATGGGAATAGAAAGTATGCCTGACGTTGTTTGCCCGGAGTACACTTCTCTGCCATCTGCGTACACTTCAATTTTCTTTTCGCAGGAAGAGTCCTCCTTCATTGTAATTTCCACGATAGCGGAAGATTCATCAAACAGCGGCGTAATGCTTAACTCTGTTATATAATTTTCGGGCACCCATTCCATCCACACCGTCTGCCAGATTCCGCTCTGCGGAGTATAGAACATACCGCCCGGACGTAAGGTCTGCTTTCCGCGGCTTTGAAAGGAAGTATCCGTTTCATCCTGTACTCTTACCGTAATTGTATTTACACCCTGGCGCAGATAGGGTGTGAGTTCTGCTGAAAATGGAAGATAGCCACCCCGATGGCTGCATACAAATTTTTTATTGCACCAGACAGCACAGGTCTGGTCCACTGCACCAAAATGGAGTATAAGCCGTTTATCCGGATACCGGGAGGGAAAGTCCTCCAAATCAAAACTTTTTTCATACCACAGATATTCATCAGGCAATAGCATATGGTTTACCTGGGAAAGGCTTGCTTCCGGGGAAAAAGGCACCAGAATCTGATCCTTTATGTTGCCGGGATATTTCTTTTCTTTCGTAATCCGGTAATTCCAATAGCCATTCAAATTAATCCAGGCATTCCTCTTAAGCTGTGGACGTGGATATTCCTCTAATACGTGCTCCGGGTCAAGCTGTTCGCCCCAAACGGTAGTTATTTTTTTTGGTGTTTCTTTTCGTTTAAAAAGCTGCAGAGAAGAAACTGCATCTATCAGATTCATGAAAACATCCCCTTTATTTAGTAAATTGATATGTTAGATTATAGCACAAAAAAGTATGTGCAGACATCTTTTTAAAATTTTGGAAAGAAAGGAGATATAGTCACTTTTTTTCAGACTTCCTCCGGACTCAGATCCGTGTATCCCATCTTTCACAAAATACATTTTCGTTGTAACGTCCTTTGAATTCTGATATTCCCATCATTTTTTCTATTGCTGCATTTATGGCTTCATCTGAGTTGAGATAGGCATTGATATATGTTTTTGCCATAGGAACGTCAATCAGGTGATTGGTAAAGCCAAGGGATAAAAAGACCGTAGGTATTTCCGAGACATACCAGGGCTGGTCGCAGGGATTAGCCCATTTAATGCGCATGGTATTATACTGTGCAAAACCAACCACATTCATCACAACCAGGCAGGCATCATATTTACTCTTGAAATCTTCCATTTTACCCTTTTGGGGAGGAGTTTCCCCGTCTGCCTCAAAACCTTTGGATTCTAATATCCGGATCAGATTCTTCTTAATCTCATCGCTGTTATCAGCAGTTAATTTCCCGGCAATTACCGTACCTTCACCTGATATAAATACCAGCTTTATCCGCTTGTATTTGTCAGGTGTTACGGGGAGATAGTGCCCGGTATCCTTTACCAGAGTAACAAATTTGTCCGCCGCCAGTACCGCGGCCCTGTGGTGTTCTTCGCTTCCTACAACAGAAATTCCATCTTGTGGAGGTACCAGAGAACCGCAGGCCTGACGTTTGTGCAGTCCCAGTGCGGCCTTAATACCTAAAATGCGGTGGAGTGCGTCGTTCATCCGGTCTTCGGTAATAATGCCTTTGCGGTAACCCTCCAGCATGTAGCCAAAGTCTTCTTCCATATCGTTGAAGAACAGATACATATCACAGCCTGCGGCAATTGCTCCCGGTACCTGTTCCCGGCGGGGCATTGCTGCATACATGCCAATCATGTGTGAGGCATCGGTTACCACAAGCCCGTTAAATCCTAATTTATCTTTTAACAGTCCGTTAATCAGTTCAGGAGCCAGTGTTGCCGGGAGAATATCTTTATCCTGCATGGAGGGACACAGTTTTTTGCTGTAGGCAGGGAGGGCAATATGTCCTGCCATTATGGTCATAACGCCATCATCTATCAATGTTTTATAGACTTTTCCATAAGTCTCATCCCATTCTTCACAGGTCATATTGTTAATGCCCATTAACAGATGCTGGTCATTTTCCTCCGTACCATCGCCTGGAAAATGCTTACAGCAGGTAGCGATATTCTGTGTTCTGGTACCTTTGTGGAACGCTCTGGCATACCGGATGGTGTCATCAGGGCTGTTGTTAAATGCTCGAAGCTGTACAATGGTATTCCTCCAGTTATAGAGAAGATCCACAATGGGCGCAAAATTCCAGTTGCAGCCAATAGCTGTGCTCTCCAGGGCGCCAATCTTTGCCACCTCATAGGCAAGTTCTTCATCATCGGCAGCTGCAACGGCAGCACCGTTTGCAATGGCGGTACCTCCATCAACACCCCCGTTACCGCCGGCCTCGCAGTTGGAGGCAATCAGGAGTGGAATCTTTGTGTTTTCCTGGAGGACTTTATTCTGCTCATAGATTTCTTCTTTTGAAGCATTGTGATACCGGATTGCACCTACATGATAGCGGTTCAGAACTTCTTTTAATGCTGACGGATCACGGTCAGTAACCATATTTACAAAAAGTTGTCCGGTTTTTTCTTCATCCGTCATATTTTGTATTGTTTCTTCTACCCAGCGGATGTCTTCTTCGGATAGATAATAAGGCTTTTCTTTTAAGTTTACCATTTGCTCCTCCTATTATTCAGATAGATTATCGTAGAAAGCTTTTAAAAGTGACTGCTGGTATTTTCCCTGATAGGTGCCGTCCAGAAATTTCGGAAGGGCTGTATGAAGGAATGTTTCCCAGGATTTTTGCTCCAGCCGCACCAGAATGGGAAAATACAGAACTCCGTTATCCAGTGCAGCGTCAGCGTCACCGGGGGCATCGCCAATCATAATGATGTTTTCCGGTGAATAGCCTTTTTGGCATAGCTCTTTAATGCAGTGGGTTTTTGTGCCGGCATCCTGTGCCAGAACCAGGTCAGTATGTTCAATCAAATTGTATCTGGACCATTCATCCTCAACGGCTTTTCGGTTTGCAGAAGAGACAACGGCGATATCTGCCCACGAATGGGCAGCTGCCAGAGCCCGGTTAACACCTGCAAAGGGTTTTATCTGCTCCCGTGGCAGTTTGGCAATTGCCTGATTCACGGCGTGTGACCAGGCATATGCCTTTTTTAGAATCGGGCTGTTATTCTCATTTATTGCATTTGCCAGTGAACGGTTGGACAGTTCACTGGCTTCCTCCACCCACCGGACAAGAGCATCTATATTTTCAACCCGGGTATAAGAGGTGTTTACCTCCTGAAGCATTTTGCTAAGACCCTTAAAACGGTTAATGCCTCTTGTCACGGTATAGAGGTTTATCTGATTCCAGCGCCTGAGCAGTTCTGCTCTAAAAGGGGTAAGATTCCACTCGGCTATCATACAGGGACCAAAACATGCGGTATGCTTGATATCCATAGTGTCCATAGCGCATCCGTCAGAATCCACACATACCAGATAGTCCTTGCTTTTTTGAAATCCACTGTTCATTTCTGTATAAACCATGGTAGCTCCTTGTCTGCCTGTAATATCAGGCATTTGTATTTTGAGATCTGCGTTCCTCCAGGATACGGCTGTTTTCCAGCACTTTCTTTTTTGTTAACGGATACCAGAACAGCAGAATCAGTCCCACAATGAGATAGCATACAGCGGGGGCAAGAGTTGCCACGGAATAGATGTTATTAACTACACTGGTGGTTTGAACTACGGTTTCCCCTCCAACAGATGACTGATATCCGATTGCAGCCAGTGTCCATCCGCCCAGTCCGCCGGCAAGCGCCTGCCCTATTTTTCTGGCAAAGGAATATACAGCGTATACGGTTCCGTCATCACGGCTTCCGGACCGGACTTCCTGATAATCAATAATATCGGTGATAAATGCCCAGATCATCAGATTGAATAATCCGGTACCCAGGTTTCCGAGGGCAATGAAGACACAGAAGAACCAGGGATTGGTAAAACGGACAAAGAACATAATAAAATACATTACAGCGGCAAACAATACAGCAATGGAAGAAGCTTCTTTTTTCCCAAAGCGTTTAATGATTTTTGTGGAAAAGGGCGCAAGTACCAAAGTGGCGGCAGCGTTAAAGAAACCTGCAACGGACATGGCTGATTTATTTTTAAAGTAATCCATAAACAGATAAGTGTTCATGCTCTGTGCAAGCAGCATCGAAAGCAGAAGTACAATAGCGGCACCAATAATGGCAAGGAGGCTTTTATTACGAGCTAGTGCAGTGACAGTCTTTGCAAAACCAACCTTTTCCTTTTTCTCAGATGAGATTACAACACGTTCATTGGTCAGTTTATAACAGAGAATATAGCAAATGAGTGCAGCAACAGCGAATACACAGGCAATAATGAAGAAACGCTGCGGTATTACAACCTGGTTACCGGATGCATCGTACTGGTAAACAATAAGTGGAACGCCAACGCTTACGATAATGTTTGCCAGGGCGGCACCCACACTTCTAAAAGTAGATAAAGCGCTGCGCTCCAGGGGATCAGAAGTAAGTGCGGATGCCATGGAGCCATATGGGATGTTAATGGCGGTATAGCAAATGCTTCCCCATAAAATATATGTGATGTAGATATAGACCAGACGGGCACCATAGGGAAGTGAAGCAATCCATGGAACAAACAGCAGTGTACCGGCAATTACTACAGGAATACACATTCTCCGTATCCAGGGTCGGAATTTCCCGTCTTTAGCAGGCAGCAGGATATCTACGAGACGTCCCATGCTGATATCAGTAAAAGCATCTATAAAGCGGGCTACCAGGAACAATGTACCAACTGCTCCTGCGCCAATGCCAAGTACCTTGGTGTAGAACACCATCAGAAAACTACTGGCAAATATGAAAAAGAAGTCATTTCCAAAATCTCCGAACATATATCCGATTTTATCTTTTAATCCAAATTTCTGCGTCATATCAAAACCCCCTGTTTCCTTTCTGTTATATAATTTATAAGATACTTTTATAGTTCACGGGAAGATTCTCCCACCTTTTTTTGAAAACATACGCAACAGCTTTTGGCTGCCGGTTTCTTGTAAAAATACCTTTTTTGTTTCCGTTTACCCTCATAATGCCTTCTGTAGTCTGAAAGTCTGCAAAATTCCAGACCTGCTCGCCCTTTACAAAATCATAAGAATCAAAGACTTCAAACTGCATACGCAGATATTCTTCCTGATATTCTTCACTCCACATTACGCTTGGAAGCTTGTGGATTCCCGCCATTGTATCCGCACCGAATTCTGTAAAGAGGAAGGGTTTGTTTAAACCAAGTTCCTGCCATTGGTCCATTTCCCGGATGAAAGCTTCCTTTGCCTCCATCATTTCGTAACCGCCCCGGTTGTACCAGCCATAATAGCGGTTAAGTGAAAGAATATCGGGGAAGGAATAGCATTTACATGCGTTGGGAGTAGAGTTCATGACCATTGCAAAAGTCCGGGGACGTTTCTGTGGATCCAGTTCTCTTGCCAAGTCGAAGATTTCTTTAAAATAAGGAACGGCAGATTCGCTGGTTGTCTCCGGCTCATTCATCAGACTCCAGGCAATTACACAGGCATGGTTCTTATCACGGGCAATAAGTTCGCTAAGAGCTGCCTTGTGATTTGCTTTTGTCTCGGTCTGCACAATTTCCCGGCTAAAAAACGCTGTCTGTTTTCCGGTGGATGCTTCCATAAAGTTCATCAGGCTTTCAAAGAATCCAACTGCAGCAACTTCATCAATAACCAGGAATCCTTCCCGGTCAGCCATCTGAATAATTTCTTCCGCATAGGGGTAGTGTGAGGTGCGGAATGAATTGGCGCCAATCCACTTCATCAGCTCAAAATCTCTTTTGACTACAGCGAGATTGAATCCCCTGCCATTGATTTCACTGTCTTCGTGTTTCCCAAATCCCTTTAAGTAAACAGGTTTGCTGTTGATCAGAATATCAGTGTCCTTCACCTCTATCGTACGAATACCTATTTCCTCTTCATACTCATCGGCAATCATCTCCTGATCCATTAATAAGATACGGAAAGTATACAGATAAGCATCTCTGACTTCCCAGAGCCGTACATTGGATATTCGAATGACACCTTTATCCCCGGATGCAGTTGCAACCAGTTTCCGGTTTTCGTCATATACCTGAATCAGTATCTCTTTGTCAGAGTCTGCGGTCACCTTATATTCCGTTATGGAGTCAGAACCTTCCAGGCTGTGTTTTACAGAAAAATCAACGATTTCATCTTTGGGTGTTACCACCAGACGTACTGGTCTCTGAAGTCCTGCATAGTTATAGAAGTCAAAAAAAGGCTTCGACATTTTTGTTCCATCTGAGAAAACCTTTGTCGATCCTGCAGGCAGAGTTGTATAGCTTAACTCGTTATTGAGGCAGACAACAACCCGGTTGGGTTCGTTCCACTTAACAACTTTATTTATTCTGGCGGTAAAGGGAAGAAAGCCACCTTCATGAGTTGCGATTTTTTCACCGTTTACAAAAACAACCGCACGATGGGTTGCACAGTCAAAACGGAGGCCGATATTTTTCCCCTCCCACTCTCCGGGAACAAATACCGAAGTTTCATACCAGAAGTCACCCGTATATTCTCTGGAATCTTTGTCTGTAAAAAAATCATTAAAACTTGCGGGTACAGGCATCTCCATGGTGCGTTTGGGATCAAGCCCATTTTTCCAGTTGTTTTTCAGTCCTTCCGATTCAGGATCAAAACAAAACTTCCAAAGGCCGTTCATATCGACGATCCTGCGCGTTCTGCTTGTTTTTGGATATAACATAGAATTCATATATATTTCCTCCTTCATGTGCAAATGTGCTCTGGTTCTTGCATATAAATTACCATAAATTCAGAAATTACCTAAGGATAATTTTTATTGAAATCCGTAAAATTTTTAGGTAAAATAAGTTTAAATATAAATTTGATACTTATATTGGGACAAGCGGTTAAAGGCTGCCGGGAATTTACCCTATAAAAAAGGAGAATCTTATGAACATAAAAGATGTACTGCAGTTTACAAAAAATATGATACGCGCAGCGGCAGGGGTTCCGGCGCAGCTGTTTGATCCCGCAGAGCAGGGCTGGGAAAGCACTGATCTCTCTCTTCGTAAAATGCTGGATCCGGATTTTGACTACGAAGCCTATTTCGGGAGATATACCGTATATATGGAAGAAAAAGTATTCTATTGTCTGTCGGATAACTTTTCGCTTTACTATATATTTATGAAGCTGCCTGAGGGGTCAGACTATCCCTATATAATCATTGGGCCATATCTCACCGAGAATCCGGATGAAGGGTTTTATACAAAAGTTATTGCCCAGAACCAATTGACCGGAAGTACCATGACAGCGCTTAAAAACTTTTATAATGTCCTTCAGATTGCAGATCATGCTAAGGTAATTTCCGCCTTACATATTCTGGCATCTTTTCTGTACCAGGAGGAAGAGGATTGCCGCATAGAATTTCTGGAAGACCAGGAGAAGGGTCAAAACATGGATTCCTTTGTTCCCGGACCGGATATGTATTTTTCCATCCATGTAATAAAAGAGAGGTATGATAAGGAAAATGAATTTTTAAAGGCGGTAAAAAAGGGAAATCAGGAGGAGGCGGTAATTGCCTACCATAATTTTTCCAGTTACCGGATATCCCAGCGCAACAAAGATCCGCTCAGAGACAGAAAAAATCTCTCCTTCGTTTTAAATACCCTCTTGAGGAAAGCATCAGAGACGAGTTACGTCCATCCCGTATATCTGGATGAAATCTCGCACCGGTATGCGCTGAAAATAGAATCAGCTATTTCAACGAAGCAGATTGAAAATATAAATCTGGAGATGATCAGAAAATACTGCATTCTGGTCAGAAATCAGTCCCTGAGAAACCATAGCCCGATTATCAGAAAGGCAATTGATTATATTAATCTGAATCTGAGCAGCCCTCTTGGATTAAAAGACATTGCAGCGCTGTTTAATGTCAATCCCAGTTACCTATCCTCCCTGTTCAAAAAAGAAACGGGAGGAACCCTTACAGATTATGTAAACAAACAGCGCATAGATGCCGCATTAAAGCTGTTAAATACCGGAGACATGCAGGTGCAGGATATCGCATACTACGTAGGAATCTCAGATGTTAATTATTTTTCCAAGCTTTTTAAGAAACAGGTAGGATACACCCCCAGCGGATACCGAAAAGCTATACAAAAAAACTGACTTTTCAAATTAACAGAAAATTATATATAATATACATAATTAACAGTGTCAATAAGCGTAAATATCATATTAAAAATTTATTGGAATTAATTTTGGAAATAGTGTTGACAAATAAAGTCTCGTGTGGTATTATAACCTCATCAACAAAACATGTACTTATAGATAAATCCAAAGGAGACGAGAAATCCTGGAACGATTATTTGAATAAGGCATGTAGTTGTTTTAAATATTAAAACTTGTTGAAATGTTAAGGAAGAGGAGGTCGAGTCCAGTGGACACAGTTTCTATAGTGTCAGTTCAATATGGTTGTGGTATGACAGTTGTTTCCTGCGAGAAAGACCTTTATCACATATAAAAGGATCCAAAGGAATCGGGTAGACGTCAGATAATCGGAGAGATTAGAAGTTGGAATTTATGGATAAAGAATATAAATTGTCACCATATTGAAGGATTTACCACATAGTAGTTCAAAGGTTTTTAACAACTGTGTGAAGAAACAGTTATTAAAAAATATCAGTAGTTTATATAATCAACGAAGATATATCAATACTTTAGATTATAAATAAGATATTATTTATAAGAATGTCTATTCTGATAAATCAATCCATTCATAATAAGGGTATTCATATATTTAGAGAACTTGTATAAGCGAACATATAGGAGATCAATATTTGCGAAAGATATAGTCGAAAGCTTTGAGTGAATAATTTCATATATTTAAATAATTTTTAAATATATCTCAAATAGAGATGCAGGAAATAAAAAGATGAACCTCCGATTTATAAAATATAAATTACAATTAAATAATGATAAAAGTTACCAATAGCCGTTATCCGCATGATAGCGGCTATTTTTTGTGAAAATATAATGAAATCATGGTTTTGGTTTTGACAACGAAAATCAGGTATGGTACACTTAAGGCAATTATGTAGAATACTATGCAGACCCAAACTAAGAGGTGAAAAATTTGGATAAATTTGAATATAATGCGAAGCTGGAAGAAATAACCAGACTGGCTGAACAGGAAGAATATGATGAAGCAGCTAAAATAGCAGACTCAATTGAGTGGAAACGTGTCAGAAATGTACGTACCTTATGCATGATTAGCGAAATATATGAAGCAAATGGACAATTGGAAGACAGCAAGCAGATCTTACTGCGTGCATACCGCCGTTCTCCAATGGTCAGAAGTATACTTTACCGTTTAACAGAAGTTGCAATTAAAATGCGGGAGTTTGACGAAGCTGTTGAATTCTATACCGAATTCGTGAATGCAGCACCAAATGATAACAGTAAATATGTTCTAAAATATAAATTATATAAGGGCAGAGGATCGTCTCTGGAGGAACAGATTGAGATCCTGGAAGAATATAAGCATAAGGAATACACGGAACAGTGGGCATATGAACTTGCAAAGTTGTACCACAAGGCCGGATTTGTTGAAAAATGTATTGAAGAGTGTGATGATATTACGCTTTGGTTCCACAATGGAAAATATGTGGTAAAGGCATTAGAGCTTAAGAGAAATTATGTTCCGCTGACTCCGGAACAGCAGACAATCTATGATAATCCCAGTGGAATTGTTGATATAAAGACGAAAGAAGAAACAGTGACAAAAGCAGTTCCTAAGTTAGAAAAGGAAATTCTGAAAGGGATGCCGGAGACACAAGAGGAAGCGTTGGCGGCTAATATAATTGCAGCTACGGAGCGGGAGATTGCAGCGTCTGTAGCAATGCATAAGCAAGAGTCAGACAACTATGGC
>NZ_JNGB01000191.1:0-5799 GCF_001029355.1 Robinsoniella sp. RHS | reverse complement strand
GCTTTACCTGGATGGAGAAGAAATAGACAGGGTAAATGCAGCAGGGACAGCAGTAATGCAGGAAGACCTCTATACGCTGGTTGGAATTCCCTTTGGTGAGCATACCCTCCGTGTTGAAGCGGTAGGACCTGAGATACAGTATCAGAACTATATTGAGGTGGATGCGTTTGAATATACTGGGGATACCAGTGAAGTAAAGGCGGATACCTTAAGTGTAAACCCGGACACAATATCCTTAAAGGTTGGAAAAACTACCAGCCTGAGTGTTGATGTACTAATGGGAACTGCACATGTGTATAATCAGGAAGTGGAAGTGGTCAGCAGCAATGAGGAGATCGTAAAAGTCAGCGATGGATTAACTGTTGCGGGAATTGGAATCGGATCTGCTGTACTTACCGTTACCAGCAAAGACCTGATAAAGGAAATACCGGTGGATGTAATGGGAAAAGCGGCTCTCAGAATGACCATAGACAATGAGCATCCGTTGATCATTCATCACATGGCAAGGGAAATGAACCCCTCAGAAGCTACCCCGGGACCAATTCAGGGCGGACATGATATCGTTACGTTCTGGAATCAGCTTCCGGAGAACCAGAAGCCATACTCTGCAATTGTCATCCATCCTGGGTATTACCTGAATGTAGATTATCCGGGGCATATGGAATTTTTAGATGAACAGACCAGACTTGCAGAGGAAAACCATATCCCGTTCTTTGTTATGGTTGGTAACTCATTTACGAGTAATTATCTGTCAAATGCCAAGGTGGCAGAGTATTACCAGAACTTTGAATATTTTATGGGAACTGCATATTCCGAGCTTCACAGTGCAGGGAATCGTACAAGGCTCAGCAACGAAATAGCGGATAAAATTGAATTGGCCGCTCAGTATGGCGGGTATGTCTGGGTTGCAGATATGAACGATGAGGGCGATTCTGTTGAGACAATTATCAATAATGAACGGTTTTACAATACGGCAAAAGAAAACAAAGAGAATCTTATTCTGATGTCGAAAACAACAAGTGCATGGAGCACAAACGTAAGCTATAATTCCTTTGAAAGCGTCACCTATGGTGCCTGGCTTTCCGATATGTGCGATAATTACGGTTCCCTGATCGATTCCTGGATGTGGTTTATCGAGGGTTACTGGAAGCTCTATGAAAATCCGGACGGAAGTATTGGAAGCCATGGACCGGAAGAGTGCAGAGGTGCATTTGCATTTCCGGAACTGCTCTATCCCATGCGTATGATCCAGGAGTCTATGAGTGGTGCTACGGTGTATTCCTTTGAACATCCGTTTAATTCAACCGGTATCCGTAACCAGATCGGACCCGTATATAATCATGCGATCAGTAAAGCAGTTGATTATATGCTGAATGAAAAAATACCGGATAAGGAAGAAATGCTGACGAAAACTAAAATCGCCTATGACAGCACAGATGGATCTCTCAATAACTTTGCAGGCTCCATGGGATGGAATGTGGTAGGCACCCTGTACGGAGATGGGGGGAAACAGGGAGATGAAAAAACCTTCATGACCCAGACTACAGGAAGGTACGGCATATTGCCATCCATTATTCCAAGAGCGATACAAGATTTTAAGGAGAAGAACGGAAATATTCTGACACTGACAAAATCCGATATCAGGAATTCCTATAATTCACCTGAAAAACTAAAAGAGCTGTTTGATGGAGCTTATCCTCAGACTTATACCGGTACCGGATATGCGTACAAACTGGATAATACCTGGTATACATACAATAGCAAATGGCAGCAGGAGATGAGACAGGAAGTAACCCTTCCCACCAATGACAGCAACACCGATATTCATGTGGAATATGATAACTACACCTATCTTCTGTTAAAAGAGGAAGACAATGCTTATAAGGTAAATCTGAATAACTTCCTTGTTGATAAGGATGATATCTGGGAAGGATATATTGCTACCGGGCCGGGAGAGACACAGCATTGGGATTCGGATAATAACGACTTGTGGCCTAAGTATCTGCTGAACAATTATATGCCGGATGGGGCAAGGAGAGATGAGCAGTTCCGCAATACTGTAATTACCCTGACGAATCAGGAAGAGGAGCCGGTAATTGAAGTGATAGACGGAATGTATGATTCCGGTAATAACCACAATCAGTACAGCACTCCAAAGGTCACCTATGACCCGGCAACAAAGGAAGCCAAAATATCCATAGACAGCAATGGGTGGGTTAATTTTGTGGTTCATAAAGTAATAAAAGCGGATAAGCAGCAATTACTGAGTAAGTTAAAAGAAGCAAAAGGGATAAATGCATCCTTATATACAGCGGATACTTATAAAGTGCTGGCAGATGCCATTCAATCAGCTCAGACAGTGGCAGATAATGAAAAAGCGGATCAGCAGCAGGTTGATGCAAGTACAGCCGCTTTGGTGAAAGCAATTGCCGGGTTGAAGAAGCTGCCTGCTCAGGCAGAATTGGATGCCCGCGCGGCAGAGCCTGTGATAAACCAGATCAACGGGATCAAAACGGTAACTCTGAACAGTGAAGCGCTTATAAAAGAAGCGCGTAATGCATATAACAAACTGACTCCTGCACAGAAAAACCTGGTTAAAAATTATTCGGTTTTAACTGCAGCAGAAACCCGCCTGGCACAATTACAATTTCAGTCTGTCCGGTTAACATTAAAGGCTGTACCTTATCAGTCTAAGAATATTAAGCTTAGCTGGAAAAAAGCAGCGGATGCGGACGGCTACGTTATTCAGGTCAAAAATAAAGGCAAATGGTCAACCGTAAAGAATATAAAAGGAAATGCAACGGTTTCTTATATTTATAAAAAGACCACTCCGGGAAGCAAGTACCAATTTTCCGTAAAAGCCTATAAAGTAATTGATCACAAAACAGTTTACAGCCAGAATCGGACAATTACCAAAAAAGCCGTTCCGGCAGCACCTGTTGCCAAGAGCAAAGTTTTACGGGGATCTGTGACTATATCCTGGAAAAAGGTAAGCGGAGCTTCCGGCTATGTGGTAATGAAAAAGACAGGAAAGACCTGGAGAAAGGCAGCGGAACTAAAGGCCGGTAAATTATCTTATAAAGATAAAGATGTGAAAAAGAATAAGAAATATACTTATAAAGTAAAGGCTTACAAAAAATCTGGCAAAAAAAATATTGCAGGCAGTTACAGTGCAGATATCAGCGTAAAAGCGAAATAGAAATAGTCAAATGAATTAAATACACAGCCGGACTTGAATAGTAGAAAAGCTATCTGGTCCGGCTGTAGCTGAATCGTGTCTGAATATCAGAAAGGAAAAGTACGATGAAGAATAAAACTTTTGCAATGCTGGGAGCACTTCTAATGCTTGCAGGTACATTGGGCGGGAACGGATTAGAGGTGAAAGCCTCGCCAAGGGAGGTGGCACAAATAACCGGAAACGGGGTATCGGTGACGTTTTTTCAGGAAGATGGCACGGTGCAGTTATCCTGTATAGAGGATGATGGCAATACTGCTTTTATGACCAGGAACTCGCAGGTCTCTTATCCAGTGGTGGGTGGGGAGGAAGTAACAGACTTTTCAGACTTTCAATGTGAAGTACAGGAAAATGTAACCGGAGCTGCGGGAGCCGGCAGCCGGATGACAATCACCTCCATTTCCAGCGGCAGGGGGATTCAGCGGTCGGTAGTCATTGAGACGGTAGATGAGGTAAAAGGCCTGCTCCATATCAGCACTTCTTATAGGGCAGAAGAAGAGGTAGATGCAGACGAATTTATTGACAGCAGATTCAGCCTGGATAATCCCTCAGATACAGTCTGGAGTTACAATGGCGGCGGTGAGGGGGCCCAGAGCCGATACGATACTTTACAGAAAATAGATCTGTCGGATGGTGAAAGCTTCTATAGGGAAAACTTACAGGATCAAACTGCGGCAGGTATTCCGGTGGCGGATATCTACGGGGAAGACGGGGGTATTACGGTGGGTGATGCCAGTGTGACCCGGCGACAGCTTTCTACGCCGGTAAACGAGAGGAATGGTACCGCTTATGTGTCCGTGAAACATCCAGGTGCAGTTATTACCCAAAGGGAAACAGAAATCAGCCAGAGCTTTGTCAATGTACACAGAGGCGACTATTATTCGGGGCTGCGGGGTTACGCCGATGGTATGAAGCAGATAGGATTTACCACACTCTCCCGGGAACAGATTCCTGAAAGCAGCTATGATCTCCGCTGGGAGAGCTGGGGATGGGAATTTGACTGGACAGTGGAACTGATTATCAATAAGCTGGACGAGTTAAAAGAGATGGGAATCAAACAGATTACCCTGGATGATGGCTGGTATAATGCCGCAGGAGAATGGGGGCTGAACAACTGGAAGCTTCCTAATGGTTCTTCGGACATGCGGCGTCTGACTGATGCAATTCATGAAAGGGGGATGACTGCAGTACTGTGGTGGCGCCCCTGTGACGGTGGAAGGGAAGACAGCGCATTATTTAAAGAGCATCCGGAGTATTTTATAAAAAACCAGGACGGAAGCTTTGGGAAGCTGGCAGGACCGGGACAGTGGAACAGTTTTCTGGGAAGCTGCGGTTATGCGCTGTGTCCTTTGTCAGAAGGGGCAGTACAGAGCCAGGTTGATTTTATTAACCGTGCTATGAATGAATGGGGATTTGATGGATTTAAAAGTGATTATGTATGGAGCCTTCCAAAGTGCTACAGTCAGGACCATCACCATGCATACCCGGAAGAATCCACAGAACAGCAGGCTGTGTTCTACCGGGCAGTTTATGAGGCTATGACAGCAAATGACCCGGATGCATTTCACCTTCTATGCAACTGCGGAACGCCACAGGATTATTACTCTCTGCCCTATGTAACCCAGGTGCCTACTGCCGATCCCACTTCTGTGGATCAGACAAGGAGAAGGGTAAAGGCATATAAAGCACTATGCGGTGATTATTTCCCTGTTACGACAGATCATAATGAAGTCTGGTATCCTTCAACCATAGGAACGGGAGCCATACTGATTGAAAAACGTGACTTGTCAGGCTGGGAAGAGGAGGAGTATGCAAAATGGCTTAAAATTGCTCAGGAAAACCAATTGCATAAAGGGACATTTATTGGGGATTTGTACAGTTACGGATATGACCCTTATGAAACCTATACGGTGGATAAAGACGGAGTCATGTATTATGCATTCTATAAAGACGGAAACCGGTACCGTCCGTCCGGTAACCCGGATATCGAATTAAAAGGGCTGGAAGACGGAAAGCTGTACCGCATCGTAGATTATGTAAATAATCTGGTAGTTGCCACAAATGTAACCATTAGCAATGCTGTATTTTCTTACCCTTTCAGCGATTATTTGCTGGTAAAAGCAGTAGAAATCAGCGAACCGGATACGGATGGACCTGGACCTGTACCGGATCCTGAGGGGACGGTAACAGTAGAGGAAGATGATCCTGAACTGGTATATACAGGAGATTGGGTAAGGGAAGAAAATGACGGATACCATGGAGGAGGAGCCCGTTATACGAAAGAAGCAGAAGCTTCTGTAGAATTGGCATTCTATGGAACAGGTGCTGCCTGGTATGGACAGCACGACGTTAACTTTGGTAATGCACGGATATATATTGACGGAACCTATGTCAAGACCGTATCATGCATGGGAGAACCTGGAATAAATATTAAATTGTTTGAAATCAGCGGCTTGGACTTAGCTTCCCACAGGATTAAAATAGAATGTGAGACACCGGTAATTGATATTGACAGGCTGACTTACATCAAAGGAGAAGAAGTTCCTGCTAAAGTAATGACGGCG
>NZ_JNGB01000190.1:0-4530 GCF_001029355.1 Robinsoniella sp. RHS | reverse complement strand
TTTTCTGCATTAAACGCAAAATCTTTAGCCGGGCTTCCTTCACCCCAGTTTCCTGCTGCTTCCAGTACATGGGTGCTTGTAGAAGGATATAATACATATGGTGTGTTTTTCTTGCTGTTGATGGTGATTGTGCCACCGTCATTAGAGATTGTGCCAATTTTCACTTTTCCCTGCTGTGTGGTCTCATATAAGTCAAAGGATGGAACATTCTTAAATTCATCTGTCAGTTCCCAGGTAGTCGGATTGCCTGTTGTATTCCAATGATACAGCTTTGCGCCTCCGTTAATATCTAACTTGTCGCCTGTTTTGATATCCCAGCTCCACGGAATCAGGGAAGTTGCCTCTCCTGCATGGCGTTCTCCTTCATCTGTTGTGGTTCCAGTGTCGGCCCAGGAAGAGATTAACTTTCCGTCCTGACGCAATTCCACCATCTTTGTTTCTTTATTTCTTGTAGAGGTAACATTTCCTTCAAATGTAATTTGGTCTGTTTCTGATTTTAAAACACCAAAATGCTGCATGAATTTTGTAGGAAGTACTTCGTTATAGAATACGGTCACACCCTGCTGTACATCGGTCTTAGAATCACCCCAGGTAGTTACTACCGGGATTTTCTGTCCTTTGAACAATGCATTTCCAACAAAGATATCCAAATCATTTTTTACCATTCTGTAAAGAACGCTCTTGTTTCCTTTGTTGGGATATCCAAGGTCGGTACCCCAATGTGTAAAGGTAACGCCAGGCTCAATCGGTCCGGAGAACTCTGTACCTACTTTAACGCCAAGGTCATTGATATAATCTACTAATTTGTAAGCATTATAATCATTTCCTGTATAAACATCAATATAGTAGAAGTCCAGTCCTTTATCTCCAACTTTTGTTAAATCATAAAGGTCTTTGAACCGTTTCTGAAGCTGTCCTGTGACAACATCTTTCGTCTGGTCTACATAGTATGCGGTATCAATCCAGTCCCAGCCTTTTGCAAGCCTGTCACTCTGATATCCGGCTGCTGTAGCACCGCTTAAGTTCTTATAGTATAATTCATTTGCATCCAGATGATATTCGGTAGCATTGAGATGCACACCGATGCTCATGTTATATTTATCGCCTTCGCCGATGAGAGTTTTAAAGTCTTCAACCCCACCCTGTCTTACACCGACGTTGGAATAGGAAGGAATATCATCATCATGGCCTTCTGCCTGATACCCTTTATGAAGTACCATCTGCCCGAATCCATCCATGTAATTGTACAATACCTTACCTGTTTCTAAGGAATTGAGGAATGGGTCGTTTGCCTGGCTTGCAAAGTTAAATGCAATGTACATCATATTGTTTGCCATGTCTTTGGCACCAAATGCTTCTTCCAGGATATATTTCCGATGTGCTACTGCTGCATCCTGCCAGTCAACATTTTCATCTGCATTAGCATCTTCTGTAATGACAATTTTTGCCCATGGCAATTCTTCTTTATCGGTGGTGTCGCTATAACGGTAAGTCCATTCTCCATTTCGTATCTGAGCCTTTTTTACCAGGGATTTTACGGATTTCTCCATTACCACTTTATTTCCGCCGGACATTACGTTGTTTTCGATGGAAGCAGCCAGACCATTTCCACTGATCATTGCCATGGTAGTTCCTTCCGCACCGCTCTTTTCCATTTGTGACATATCATCCGCTAATTCTTCGGATACACCATGCCATTGGCCATTTGATTTTGTCCAGGCATAAGATGCGCCTTCCATCTTGTCATCTGCATAAGCCCAGGTGCTTTCGCCCAGTGAAAATGTTTTCACTTTAAAGCTGCCGTTTTCTGCAATATCTGTGATTTTAAATTCTACCACATGGTTTTCTGCTACAGAAAGTGTTGCTTTCATCGTTACACCTTTATCTGCAAATTCCATTACGTACTCGTAGGTACTGTCATCTTTCTTTGTTCCGGTTACAGCCGGTGATACTTTTTCTCCGTTCAGCACTACGGTTCCCAGCTGATCTTCCTGACCTCTCATAGTCTTTTCATTCAGCTTATAGGAAAGGATACGCGGGAATGACTGATCAATCACAGCTGTCAGTCCGTCTTTTTGAATCTCAACTGTTTTCTCATTTGCAGAGAATAACGGAAGAGAAGCTTCCTCTATCATTTCAAAATTATCAAATGTCAGTTCTTTACTTCCATACCAGGACTTTATACCAAAGAGTCCGGGTGTATTTTTCATAGATTCCATGGTAACGGAACCCATATCTGTGACAAGCCCATCTTTGTCCGTAAATTTCAGCTGTACGGTGTTCCCAATCAGGTCAATTGCTACCTTATAAGTCTCACCTGCTTTTAATGAAAATGTCTTGCCAAATCCCTTGGTACTGTCATCTACATTTACACGCCAGTTTCCATTGATATCAACCTCTACCGATAATCCTTGGGTAAAGTCGGTGTCGCGGAAAACGAAACCATAACGTCCGCCCTGCATGTCATCCCCAACGCTAGGTGTGAAATCAAATGTAGCATGCACATCCTTCATTGGAATCGAATCTTTATTTAAGAATCTGGTTACGCCCGGTACTTTTATGGTCAGCGTGCCTGCTTCTGTATTATGTATCGCATTATTACTGTTATCAAGAGGTTTGCTGGATTCCCAGTTAGGATTATATAAGTCCCCAAAGGTTTCTTCATATACGCTTAATTCCTCTGCTCCCATTGCATCGATTTTTACATTCATTTTCTCTGCATTTGGATTGTAGATACCGAATCCGCCCTGTGTCTTATCATAAGAAACTTCATTTGCGGTTCCAACAGTCTGGTTATTCACTTTTAATGTTAGATTTCCCTTTACTATTTCCACTCTGAGAATATAATCTGCATCAGCCGCAATTGCTTTACTGATTCCCAGCGGTGTGATTTCTGATCCATTATCCAAAACCCATTCCGTTGCAGAGGTATTGTAAACTTTTAAATTTCCAATCTGAATACCGCTCTTCAGCTGGTCTGCCTGCATTTTTACCTGGAATACACCATGTTCCGGCATACTGATATCACTGTTAACAGCCGCCGCATTCCCTGCAACTGCACCTTCCAGATAGCCATTTTTAATCTGGGGTGTTTCGAATTCTTCCCAGTTTACCGCTGCAATTGTATCATAGTATTCTTCATAATAAACTTTATCCAGCGGAGCTGTTGAGATATCCTCGAACTTTTCCGTGTAAAGCAAATCATCCAGATAAATCTTACCGGTTCCTGTTATTCCGGGATATCCCATTCCAATAGAAACTCCTGCCGGTATCTCAGCAGCAGATTTTTTTCCATTGATGCTGAGTGTTACTTTGTCTCCGGTAAATGAAACTGCGAGATCGTTCCAGGCCTTTAACTTTGGTGATTCTGCTTCGCCTGTTAATGGATACGTCTGATTTTCTAAGACAAACTCCCATTTATTTACATTATACTGCACAATTCCAGTGCCGATCTTAAGACCAAGATCTGCATGTTCTGTCTTTACTTTTGCCCCATAGGTTCCCTGTGATAATTTTACGGCATCTGTTAATTCAGCCATGCCGCTGACATTTGTTAAACTCAGAACCTTATTGGATCCTTCCTTTACAATTGCAGGTGATCCCTGGCTCCAGGTTCCTGTGATGCCATCCTGGAAATCATTTTCATATTTCACGATAGCTTCCGGCTCAATTATTTTATTGGTGTAGATAACATCATCAATTAATACGGCAGTACTTCCCCAGGTACGGATACCGAACTGACCTGCCACACCATTTTTTAATACATCCAGTGTAAAGGTTCCTACCGGCTCTTTGTTTAAATAAACGGTGATCGATCCTTCCTGGAAATTAATGATTAAATCATTCCAGGTTCCGTTCACTGGTTTTTGCATATCGATGGAAGGATAACCAGACTGATTCTCTACAACCCATTGTCCCCCGTCCCAGTTTAACTCACGGAACTTATTGTCCTTAGCGCCAAAACGGAATCCAAACTGCTTCGGTGTGCTGTTCGCAGGTGCAACTGCTTTGTAACGAAGTGATAAGGTTCCCTCTTTGATATCCGGTGAATCCAGATCTACCACTCTTGCTTTACCGGCTGCAATTTTCAATACTCTGTTTCCGGTATCTGTTGTTTCGATTGATGCAGCATTATTACTCCAGTTTGGTGTATATTCCGGATCTTCATAATCCTGAACATATTCCACAACGTTGGATGGCTTGTCCTTTGTTCCTACACCTTCTACCTTAAAATCGCTGATAGATACTGTTGCAGGTACGTTAAACCATTTAAATATTCCTATCTGTCCTCTTTGATTAATAAGCTCCTCTGTCAACACATTCGGAACTGATTCATTAAAGATAACAGCATCATCTAAAGCAATGATTATCTTGTCACCATAGAAACCTATCCGAAGTCTGTATTCCGTATTTTGCTCTAAAACAGGTCCTGAAAATGTTTTCCATTTTCCGCCTTCATTCTGGCTCTGAATATTCCAGGTGCCTTCAACATCATATCTTACGGAAATACCATTTGAATCATCATTTGCC
>NZ_JNGB01000189.1:0-2579 GCF_001029355.1 Robinsoniella sp. RHS | reverse complement strand
CAGGTGCAAAAAAAGGGGGCCTTCTAGCGAAATAGGACACAGCCGGGGCGGAGCCAGTACAAAAATACACGCCATTGTGGATGCTTATGGAAATCCAGTGTATTTCATGATCAGTGAAGGACAACGCAACGATATTAATTTCGCGATTCCCTTATTGAAACATGTAAATTTAAAAGGAAGTAACATACTTGCTGATCGTGGATATGACAGTGATAAACTGATTGACTATATCTATGAGCAAGGTGGTGAACCAACAATTCCATCAAGAAAGGGAGCAAAGTTTGAACGTCATTGCGATTGGTGGCTATATAAAGAGCGGCATCTGATAGAAAAACTCTTTTTAAAGCTAAAGGCATTTCGTAGAATTGCCACCCGCTATGACAAACTTGCATTCACCTATCTGGGATTTTTGTGTATCGCTTCAATATTAATTTGGTTAAAATGACCAATGTGTAGCAATTTTCAAACACGCTCTAGCGCGTGTTTTACACTTATTACTTTTTCTTTACATTGATTACTATCTTAGCACTTTTACCATTAAATGTAGTTACCTTAATGGTTGCTTTTCCTTTTTTCTTTGCAGTAACTTTTCCGGTTGATGAAACAACAGCCACTGATGAATTGTAAGATTTATATTTTAGCCTATAACTGGCTGTCTTTGATGGGAAGTTTACTTTTATCCTCCAGGACTTTCCTTTCTTCAGATCCTTTGTTTTTGTACTGATTGAAATTGCCTTTGGTGCTTTTTTTACAGTGACCTTGCAGTAACTCTTTTTGCCATTTGCTGTCTTTACTGTAATCGTAGCCTTTCCAGGCTTTCTTCCGGTGATCTCTCCCTTTGATGTCACCTTCACTACTGACTTCTTGTTTGAACTCCAGGTAACTTTCTGAGATGCATTTGCGGGTTTAACTGCTGCTTTTAATTTTACCTTTTCTTTGGCTCCAATGGTGATTTTTGTTTTGTTTAGCGTCACTTTTGATGCTTTCGGCGTTTCCGGTACCGGCGGTTTGGGCGGAGTCTGAATCTTCGTAAAGTTTGCTGTCAGCTTTTTGGATGCTGTTATATTTCGGTCACTTCTCTTTGCCGTTTTTACTCCGTCACTCCATCCGGTAAAGGTATATCCTGTATTTGCCGTTGCCGTTACTTCAGTTGTGGAACCGCCCTTCACTATGGTCTGGACAGCTGTTCCGCTGATTTTTCCACCCGTCTGTGCCACGTACTCTACTGTTACCTTTTCTTCTGCTTTTTTGGTTACGGTTACCTTTAAAGATACGGTACTGTATGCATCCAGTAATTCTTCTTCATAGGTCATTTTTAATATAGGTGAGCCGTCGGCTGTCCAATGTACGCGTTTTAATCTTGCATGGCGGCAGGGGTCGTTCAGTGGCTCTCCGTTATAGGAGCTGTTATTACCATTATAATCAGAACCGCATTTCCGGTAATTATGGGAAGTTGGCCTTGCGTGGTATACGAAGATCGCATTCCCGTCCTGATCTACCGTAAAGGAGTTGTGTCCAGGTCCTTCTTCTCCATTTACATCCCTTGATGTAAGCAGCGGATAAGGGCTCTTCGTCCAATTGGCTGGATCCAGCAAATCTTCCCCTCCTTTTGCACTGCACATACCAATGGCGTATTCTGACCCGGTTCCGGATGCAGAGTAACACATAAATATATTGCCGTCTTTCTGTAAAACAGTTGCTCCTTCATTTACGCAATAACGGATCCGTTCCCATCCATAATCAGAACAGGTAATACGGGTAGGCTCTGAAGTCACCAGCCATGGCTGCTGCTCATCCACACTGGCTATAAATAAATCAGTACTGGAGCCCTGATAAGCTGCGGTAGGTTTGCCTGCCCAGATTACATAGGACTGTCCGTTCACTTCATCTTTAAAGTAAGTCATGTCCAGACAGAAGGACCTGCTAAACGGATTTTCCGATACCTCTGAAGTTACACCCAGTTTATAGTCTGTCCATTCGGATTCCTGACCGGATGCCTGTAATGCAGTTTCATAAGGATCACGGTCTCCGGGCAGTACCAGTGCATGGCAATAGATATCAAATAAATTACTGCTGTGGCTTTCTGTGAAATAGATAACCCAGTTATCACCCACTCTGTGTATTTCCGGTGCCCAGATATAGCGGTATCCTCTGGAAGCGTAGTCTGCTCCATCATAGAATCCCTGGTTTCCGGCCTTCCAGACGGTTACCTGGGTACTTCTGTCCTGCAGCCCTTCCAGTGTCTTAGAACGTCTTAAAACTACACGGTCATACTGTTCCAGCTGATCGTTTGAATCAATCTGATCCTGATCCTCCGGGAAATATGAACCGGTCATATAATAATATCCGCTCTGTTCATCCCAGTAAATGCAGGGATCCGCCATGCCTTCCACGAATTTTGTCTCATCGTAATATACCGTTCCGGTTTCTTCATTATAATTATCCGGATCATCCCGATTTGCATTCTCCGGATCATCTTCCGGAAGGGTGCTTCCATTTAATTCTTTTAATTTATTGATATACTGGGTCTGAACCACCTTACCGGTTAATGTATACTCTCCCGGTTGGGATAAGCTGAT
>NZ_JNGB01000019.1:0-94779 GCF_001029355.1 Robinsoniella sp. RHS | reverse complement strand
CTCTTTACATGCAGTGCCTTTGCATAGGCATCCAGATCCCCACGCATTTTCCGAATATCCTGGATTTTCTTATCGTATTCCGTTGTAATACCCCAGACACCAATCTCCAGACCTCTTTTCAGCTGATCCAGCACGGCTTTCTTAGTCGCTTTATTGGAATGAAGCTCCAGACAAAAATCCTGAATACCAAGTGCTGCCAGTCTCTTCTGCACAACCTCAAGTGCAGCCATTTTCTCCGCCACAAAAAGAACCGTCTTCCCCTTTGTAAGCGCGTTTGCAACCATTGCTGTAATAGTCTGTGATTTTCCGGTTCCAGGTGGTCCGTGCAGCACAAAACTGACACCTGCTGCTGCCATATTAATTGCCCGCAGCTGTGAGGAATCCACTGTTATCGGCAGATATGCTTCATCCGTATCTACACCCTCGGGTATCTTGCAATCCCAATCTACGGCTCCCTTCATCAGACTATGGACTATTTTGTTATTCTTAAGAAAGGCACTATCTGTATGTATATCATTCCACATCACAAACTGTGAAAATGAAAAATTGCCGATAAATCCCGCTTCCACCACATCCCACATAGGAAGATTCATCACTGCATGCCGAATAATCGCAAATATCTTAGGAAGATCCAGTCCATGCTCATCCATTGGCGGCGGATTCAGTCCATAAATTTGCGTGTCGAAGCTCTGTTTTAAAAATTCTAAAAGTGTGATATTAATCTGCGCATCCTCATCACGCATGCGCATTGCATAGCCTTTGCTTGCAGATTTACGAACGATATCAATTGGAACCAATACAATCGGTGCATATCTTACCGTGGCGCTCTTTTTACCTTCAAACCAACGGAGTAAGCCCAATGCTAGATACAGCGTGCTGGCACCATTCTCTTCCATTGACGTTTTTGCTGACCGGTACATCTTGGTCAGACAGCTGTTTAATTCCTTTTCTGTATACAGAGAATGCAGCCGTCGGTGTTTACTCTCCAATGCAATAAAATCCGCAAAAGGGCCCAGCTCTCCCAGTGCTTCTACCGGTACTCCTCCATCACCTGCGATTGACATATCCGCCGGGCGCGGCATAACCTGGAACTCCTCTCCATCCGACAGGGCATCCTCCAAAATACTCACATCGGAAGACAACAGCGGAACCACCGCCTTCGTCATTCTCATATTAATCAGCATATTTCGTAAACTCAGATCTAAAAGCTTACGCTCCCACTGAGTTAGCTTTGTAACCGTATCCTTCTGTGCTGAATCAGGCAGTTCAAAAGTATCTCCAATCGCTTTCGGTGCATTCGTAACATCCTTCTCTTTGCGTTCTTCATGCTGAACCTCAAAGCCAGCTGACGTCTTTACCCGAACCGGAAGGGGCCTTATACCCATGCTTCTGGCGCGCTTCATGTCGATAACAAAAGCAAAATTACCATAATTCGATACTTCACGTTCTGCCAACGTGACTGCCTCATCAAAACTTCTGCTCTTTCCGGCACACATAGCGGTACATTCAACGACAATCATCTCATGAATGCCCTTGGACATACGTTTTTCCAACTGGGAAGGATCATCCATAATCATGTCCGAAAAAGACTCCTCAAGAAGCCAGACACCGGCGAATATATGGCCCTTCATCATCACCATGACCGAATTCAATCCCATGGCTTCCAGGCATGCCACATAAAGTAACGTCATATCCATGCAGGTTCCCAGATGCTGATCTAACACAGCATCCGCCAGACGTATCCGCTGACCAAACACCTCAAAGCTTGAAGGAGGCTCTGCATAAGTAATGTTTTTCTGTTGAATTGCCGCATACACTGCAGCAGCCATATTTTTAACTCGATTCGGATCCTGGAACTGATATCCGGCAAGAGAAGGATCTTCGGTCCATTTTTCCAGATATTTTGACGCAAGCTGTATTATGCTTGTAACCACAGGATGATTCGGCATAGAAAACGCTGCCAGAAGCTCTGGTGTATACTGAAGTCCCGGCCACTGATCAAAGGCAAGTGCCGTAATAGTTACAGTCTGAGATGCAAGCTGAGTCTCTTCAAAATATATCCCCACTGTCAGCTGGCAGATGTTTCTTTCCGTAAGCGATGCCAGATAACCGGCATTAATCGGAACATTCAGATTCTTAAAATGCAGCTCTTCGTCCGGTTTTATCTTCTCAATGCCAAATTTAAAGTTCTCCACCATTTCAATATTTGCGCTGATTTTAACAACCAGATTATCCAAATCTGCTTCGGAAACATTTTTCACACAAACATCTCTGACAACGTATGCACCGATATGAACGATGGCATAGGTCAGCACATCATCAATTTCGCAAGATAACTGCAAAACATTCTTAGCAGGCATTACTTCTTCCGGCTCTTCCAGCAAAGTGTTCTCCCGTTCCAAATTTTGTTTAAAAAGTGTTCTCTGTTCCACTTTTAATCCCCCAATCTTCATTGTAGTTTATCGAATTAACTACACAAAAGTGTCTCTAAATCCGATATAGATACATCCATACGTTTTGAAGTTTCCTCCATTGACATTCCGGAATCAAGGAAACGCTTCACAACCATTTTCATATTTTCACCTACTTCGATAATATGATCATCCAAATCGTAAAAACGTATAGAGCGTTGTCCCCACCCAGCTTCTTTAATACCATCACCAATGTATTGAATGTCGTTACGCTGCTCTAATTTAGCAATAAAGCCGTCAAAATCATCTTCCTCAAAATATAACTCCATATTATGAGATTTATTCAGTATACTCTCCTTCGGGACACCTAGCATCCAGTCAAATTCCTGTTGCAAAGACAACCCGCCAAAAGAAACATTTATACCATAATCTTGAAAAATCTCAAGTCCAAATAACTCCTGATAGAATTTTTTGGATAGATTTATATCTTTCACCGCAATGCAAACACCTTCATATTTCATTTAAATTACCTCCTGTAAAATAGTTCCCTGCTGAATTCTAATTTATCACTAAGATAAGTTTACTATATTTCAGATTAACCGTCTATAATAATAGCTTTCTTTTGATGCTAAAATCGGTTCCTGAACATATTTCTCCACAGGGTATAAGTTTTGACTAATATTTTCATTTTTGCTAAAAAGAATGGGTTTTGCCCTGTGGTTCATTTCCACCTGACAAAACCCATTTTTTATACTCATACGGCCTTACCCCGTCCCCTATCCAGAAAAAATTTATCCATTTTAATTTCATAGAAACACACTATTTCACAATTATTTCGTTAATAAATTCCAAATAGGTTTCACTCATTTCTGCGATATTAGATGCTATCGGAAGATAACCCCCATTAATTATCAGCCTCTTCATGCTCCTTAGCAAATTCGGGATCACGGATGCGACCCACGATTATGATTGCCACAATAAATAAAATAAATGTAAACACAAATGGCAGCCGGCGGTCAATACTTGATAACCACCCTGCAAAATAACCGAATGGTGAAGAAAAAGCAATCGTGAAGGACATAATCAACGCATTAATACGAGCCCGCTCCTCCGGATTAATACTTAGCTGGATCAAGGCATCCTTACGAGGCATGACAAGAGAACCGGCTACTGCCACAACAAAGACATAAATAATAATAAACGGCATATTACCATTCGGTGCCAGTATCAGAAGTATCGCTGCTGCAGCATACAATACCAAACCGCTCCACATAGGGATGCGGAATTTCACGAATTCCAATCGGTGCTGTATTCCTATCAAGAAAATCAACATCACAGCCGCGTTCAAAATCGGAAAAAAAGCCAGATAGCGCGATTCTATACCTAACTCTTGTGTTGCGTACAAACTAAAGAAATTGGTGCTGACCAGATTCGTGATATACAATATCACGGAGACAATAAGTACTTTCATAATCTCTTTATTCTTCAGCACTTTAGGTATCAAATACTTGTATTCATATAACATCCGTGAAACAGGGGTATCTTTAGTCTCAGCCATTCGGATCTTGCCTTGCCGGGTTTCTTTACAATACCGAAAAGTAACAATTACCTTAATCAGCATATTCACAGCGAAAACCAAATATAAAACCCGGACAACCGGAACCACAGTAAAGGAATTGATCAGCAATCCAGAAATCGGTGCAAAAAAGATTGCAATCAATCCGCCGATATTCACCCAAGTATATATTCCCAATAAATCTTTGGGTTCCGCATCTTCAATTAATAAGCAATACCATGCGGTCTGGTTAATCTGCTCAAAGCTGTTGAATAAAACTGCAATTAAAAAGAGCCAGAAGTTACCCGATATGCTCCATATCAGGCAAGCAACAGTCCAACCAAAGAAATCACCCATCATGGTTGTAAATTTTCGCCCCATCTTATCTGTTATGATGCCGCCAAAGAAGGAAAAGAACACCTGAACAAACATGGAAATAGACAAAATCAGTCCTATTTGTACGTCCGTTATTCCCTGTGAGTACATATATAGTGTGGCAAAAGGTGCGATCAGATTATATGGAATACCCCATAGCGGCTCCATTAATATCAGAGTTCTTGGATTTCCTTTGTTATGTTTTAATAATTCTATAAGCGGGTGTTTTCGCAAAGATTTTGTTTTATGTGCTGTGTTCACAGTTTTCTCCATTCTATGTATGTTTATCACTTTATTATTCTAAGAACAAACACCATTAATTTGTGCAACAAACCGCTGCACAATTACTCAATTTCCTTTTTCTGTCGTTCTAAAGCCGATTTACGCACAATTACTTCTGCACAGACCAACCCCTCTATATGTTCCGCAGTTTCATTAGTGAGCAGAAAGAACATTCCGTCATTACGGCATTTTTTATGTACATCTCCATTCATGGTATAAACAAATCCTTTCACACAAGTAGGGCTGCAGGCATTAGAGTCAATAAGTCTCTTACAATCACGAGAATCAGTCATTTTCTTTTTCATATCATCCGGCAGAGACGCGATTACATCTTCATACTTTTCGGCATTGTCACCATAAATCCGTGCCAAAATACCCGCTTTACGAAACACCCAATTCATTACTGTTTTCTTCTCAACTTGATAGGAAGCAGCGTAACCATTTTTTACGTCCTTGATTACAAGGTCACAGCCCTGTTCTATGAGTTTGTCATTAAGTTTCTCCACAAACCCCTGGTGTTCCGGCGCAACTGCCGATAGGAACGCTTGGAATGAAGCCTTTTCTTTTACCATTATCTTTCCCGCCTCCAAAATTTAATTTATCTTTCAGCTAAACCTTATTTATTAGTATCTGGATGTTTGGCTTCCGCCGTGTGTCTGTGAATAGCCCACTGCATCTTATTCTGCACAGTCTGAAAAAACATCTGGTGGTCTTTGCGTACTTATCATAATCGAAACCCGTGGCATCCCGTGGCATACAAATCTGTAATTTTCTGATAGAATTTACGCACAGAAAGGCGAATCTCACGGATATTTTGCAACTGTCACGCAAAGTATTAATCCGTGAACATATGTCCTTTTTGGAGGCGATCCTTATCCATCGTCCAACCCTGAATGGTGTAATCCTTGACAATTTGCCCATAAAACCAACAGCGCTAATCATCTGGAGATTATAATGAACCACAAAATCCCTCAACCAGCCTGGAATCAACCTTTCCGCACCAGCAGTACGACGGTTTCAACATGCCCAGTCCAGGCAAACATATCCACACCCCAACTCCCCTTACATCCATACCCTTTCTTCGTCAAATACTCTAAATCCCTGCCTAACGTCTCCGGGTTACAGGAAACATAAACCACTCTCTCAGGCCCCATCTGCACCATAGAATCCATAAATTCTTCTGTACTTCCGCTTCTTGGCGGATCCATAAATACCACGTCTGCTTTTTCGCCCTGAGCTGCCATATCCGCCATGAAATTCCCTGCATCGGCACAGTAAAATCTTACATTCTCTATCTCATTGCGCTTGGCATTGGTTACTGCATCACGGACTGCATCTTTGTTTAACTCCACGCCAATTACCTGCTTTGCTTTCTTGCTTGCAATTAAACCGATTGTTCCAATGCCGCAATATGCATCAATTACCAGTTCATTTCCCGTAAGACCTGCTGCATCAATAGCTTTTTTGTACAGAACTTCCGTCTGTACGGGATTCACCTGATAGAAGGATTTTGAAGAGATGCGGAATGTACAGCCGCAGAGTATATCCTCGATGTAGCCTTTACCAAACAGTGTTTTTTCCTTATCTCCAAGGACCATACTGGTTCCTCTGGCATTTACATTCTGGATAATGGTCGTAATCTCCGGATGAAGTTTGCGTATCGCGCCGACAAAATTGTTTTTGGAAGGGAATACCGGGGAGGCCGTCACCAGTACCACCATGATTTCGTTCGTGGTAAATCCACGTTTTACAAGCACATGGCGAAGGAGTCCATATCCCGTATCCTCGTCATAAGTTCTTATTTTAAATGATTTTAAAAGTCCCCGGATACTCTGAATAATTTCATCTGCTTTCTGATCCTCGATCATACAGGATTCTATTGGAACCACATTGTGCGTTCCCGCCTGGTATACACCACAGATGGGATTCCCTCTTTTATCCCTGTCAAATACTGCGTGAACCTTATTTCGGTAATGGTAAGGGTTTTCCATTCCAATCACAGCATTTACTTTACAGAACTTTCCAATCCATTTCCTGATTTCTTTTTCTTTTAATTTTAATTGCTCCTGGTAAGGAATTCCCTGATACTGACAGCCACCGCATTTTTTAGAAACAGGGCATATCTCCATACCATTTACCTTTTTTAAATCACTTTGTTTCTTTTCTCCAGATTGACCCCTTTTACTATTTTTTCTTCCTTCCCCGCTATCTCCGAATTTTCTTTTTTGCTTATTTTCCGACGCCGCTCCAGGTTTCCGACTTTCCCTATTTCCCGACACCGCTCCAGGTTTCCGACTCTCCCTATTTCCCGTCTCTGTTCCAGGTTTTCTATTTTCTCTATTTCCCGACGCTGCTCCAGGTCTTCTATTTTCTCTATTTCCTAACTCTGCTCCAGAATTTCTACTTCCTCTATTTCCTGACTCTGTCCCAGAATTTCTACTTCCTCTATTTCCCCTCTCCGTTCCAGGTTTTCTATTTTCTCTATTTCCCGTCACCGCTCCAGGTTTTCTATTTTCTCTATTTAACGACTCCGTTTCTGGTTTTCTACTTCCTCTATTTCCCGGCTCTGCCCCAGAATTTCTACTTCCTCTATTTCCCGGCTCTGCTCCCAATTTTCTACTTTCCCTATTATCATCCCGACCAGCTTTCGGCTTTTTACTATGCCAATCTTCCCGGCTTACTCCTGATACCCTGCTCTGTCTATCTTCTTCCCGTCCTGGTCTTGATTTTCTATTATTCTTGTCCCCTTTAAAAGCATCATCTCTTTTTGCCATATCAGCTTTCTTCTTCCCTGACTTGCCTTTTTCAAAACTTTTCCCCTCCTTATTCTGATAATCCTTCCGGCCATCCGTCTTTTTCATTTCTCTTTTTTGCGTTCCTGTCTTCACAAATTCACCTGTTATCTTTCTATTGTTTTTAATTTTCTATTGTTTTTATATTTTCTATTCTTCTATTGACTATTAGCAGCATTCTATTCATTTACTGCCGCTTACCTGCTTTACTGTCTATTTTCCATCTATTCTAATTCTGTTATTCCTTCTCATCACAATCCTTTTTCACAATAAACCGCATACTGGTTTTTCCCACATCTCTTCGCCTGGTACAGTGCGATGTCGGCTTTTTCAAATAACTCATCCCAGTCTTTTCCATGTTTTGGATAGAGCGCCACACCGATACTGCAGGTTGCAGCAAGATTCGCTTCTGCTGTGATTTCGGCAAAGTCATGTGACAGCTGACCTGCTTTTTTCATAGCGTATTCTTCATTGTAGCAGTCTTTCATGCATACAATGAACTCATCTCCGCCAATCCGCCCTACTACATCGCTTTTCCGAAACAGATTATGAAGCGTTTGAGCCATCATATTTAATACCCGGTCTCCATTATGGTGCCCATAGGTATCGTTGATGCCCTTGAAATTATCAATATCCAGAACAAATAATCCCTGGATATCATCAGGTGCCGATTCCAAATGATCCTCTATTAATTTTTTAGAGACGCTCTTGTTATAAAGGCCAGTCATTGGATCTTTTTGTACCTTACTTTCTAATTCTATAGAACGGCGCTTACGTTTATCTATGTTGTTAATCTTACAGATCAGACGGCTGATTGCACCATTTTCATCTACCATGGAATAAAAACGGATCAGGCACCAGAGATAGGTCTCATCACCTTTTTTGATTCTTGCCTCACATTCTTCATAGGGCTTCTCTCCATAAAGAACTTTTTTAAAATTATCTTTTATCATATTCCAGTCTTCTTCATAGACAAACTCTTTTCCATCTTCTGATTCAATTTCCATTTTCAGCATTCTGCCGAATATCTCTTCAAAATTTTGCATTACCAGAACACGCATATCATGGACATCGTATTCTACGAAGCAAGATTCCATCTGGTTGACAATGATTTTATAACGTTGATTGTTAAATGACAGCTCATCTTCAAATGCCTTGTATTCCGCAATATCCACCAGAATTCCATAGACATGCAGTTCCCCATCTTCTTCAAAAATATTACTGACCTGCTGTACCCAGTAAGCAGGTGAAGAAAGGCTGTTCAGTCGAAACCTCATTTTAAAGCTTTTTCGTTCCGGTATCATTTTTTCTATATTCTCTAATACCATCTGCCTGTCCTGGTCATATACCAGCTCCAGATAATTGTTGTGAAAATTTTCTTTGAAATCCTCTTCCCTGCAGCCCAGCATCTGGTATAATCCATTATTGATAAAAGACAGCTGCATTGATTTGGGATCATATCGGAACATTCCGCCCGGGGCATGACTGGATACATTCTCAAGCAAATTTGCAAGCTTGCGCATCTGTTTGTTATTAAAATACAGATAGCACAAAATCCCTCCCATAATAATCAGAAAAAGCACTACCATTTTACCCATAAACAACATTCCGGTTACGGTACTTTTCGAGGTATATTCACCCAGTTTTGATGCAGACGATATGTTAAAAAGATACCACTTTCCTCCGGGAACAGGTGCATAATTGCAATAATAAAGAAAATCATCCACCTCAAAAGCCAGATTCCCCACCGCTGTTTTTCCCATATTATCCATTCCGGAAACATGCAAAAGCCGGTTTAGCTGTATATTCTGATAGACTGTACGCAATACCCCAACAGCCTTTCCCTCCCGGTACACCGGCACTGCAAATACGATGCTGTACTCTCCCGTCACCCTGGATTTGATCAGATCAGAAATAATCCGGCCGCCTTTTAAAGCACTCTTAAAATAATCACGGTCAGCAATAGATACCTCCTCCCTGTCCTTCTCATATGTCCGTCCCAAAGGATCTGCAATACTCACCCGGCAATTATCATGGTGGTTCCCGAACTGAGCAAGGATGTCCATCAACTCTTCATTCTCATATTGATCAAATCTGGAAATCGTAGTTGCCAGGGATTCCAGATCTGAAAAATGATCATCTAAGATAAAGGAAACATTAATACACTTCTTTTGGATATCTCTTGCGGTAATCTCCATAGAAAGCTTCTGAGAATTATTATTCGTCTGCAATGTAAAGTCCACGCAAATTACACCTGCTACTATAGCTGCTATTAATAAAACAAGTACCAGAAAAACTGACCGATATTTTATGATTCTTTTTTTCAATTTCCTTCCCCCGAAACGATACCCCCTAGATTTACATTCTCATGTCATTCCAAGCTGCGTCACCTTTTGTATGAGTATCATCCATATAATATCATTATATAATTTGAGGTAACAAACAGCAAGCGCTTTTTTAGATACATTTTCCCATATTAGATCAAAAACTTATAAAATAGGAAAGAATGGAAACCTTTTTACAGTTTCCATTCCCCCTATAGTCCGATTTATTCGTTTATAATTTCAAAAAAATACTCATTTTTATTCGTTTATAAATTCAAGAAAATACTCATTAAACCGATCTAATTCATCATAGAACACTCCATGTGCACTATTTTTCAGAATGTATAACCTGGAATTTGCTATCTCACGATGCTGACACTCTGTCAATTCCTTTAATACTACCTGATCCTTAGCTCCGGCAAAGATTGCCGTAGGAACGTGTACAGCTTTCAAATCTTCTCTTCCGTCTTCATCCCGTAAGGCATAAGCGGACTGAATGTTGGCAATACCGGATGCTGAAAGTGCAATATCTTCAAACCAGTTCTTCAGCGGCTCGCTGTGAGGACTTGCAAATAACATCTCGTGTGCAAAATTGTGGCATAACTGCGGTCTGTCCGTTGCCGCCTGACAGATTAACTCATCTGCCTTTTCCCGGGGAAGCCCATATGGAAACCCTTCTCTCTGTGTCCAGCTGGGTGCCGCTGCTGCAATAAGTATTAATTTATGAACCCCATATCCCTGAAAACAATTCATGTAGCGCAGTGCAATCGCTCCACCCATCGAAAATCCGCATAATATAAAAGACTTCAGGCGCAGCGCTTTTACTATATTATAGATATCTCTTGCCATCTGGTCATAATAATAACCGCATCGTGGAGCATCCGAATTCCCATATCCCCTTAAGTCCATAGTTACCACACGGAAACCGCAATTTAGTAACAATTCCTCCTGATATTCATACATTTTGTGCGACAGCGGCCAGCCATGGATTAATACAATCGTCCATTTCCCCTGTGGATTGGGATCATAAACAGCCAATTTCGTACCATCATTTGATTTTACATGAAACATAGTAATTATCCAATCTCTTTTTTACCAGTATATGCAGAAGATCCGAAATCGGGAAACCCAAAATTTCCTCTATTGACACTATATGGTTAATCCTTGTATAATAAGCTATACAATTTTTAGAAATATACTAAAAAATAAATATTTATGATTTTTTCTGCACATATGCATAAAGAATATCCGGGCTTTCTGGAAATATTTACCAGTTCTGTGTCTAATATCCGATTTTTCAGTTTATTTTCCTCAATAACTGAAAAATCTTTCATTGGCTGACGCAGTCCCATGCCTATATATTTCAGATAACTTTCCTTGGCGCACCAAATATCGTAAAATTGGTTTGCGCCTTTTTCAAGAACTGTTTCATATTCTTGCGGATGATACCAGTGTTTCGCAATATTTATAAAATCTATCGCTTTATGCTCTTGTATATCAAATCCGATGGGTTCTTTATGAAATGCGCACATCCAGTAGTCCCCACTGTGGGAAATTGAATAATGGACTCCCCTGTTTTCTGAAAAATACGGTTTTCCATAATTCCCATATTTTTCTGTATAGCAGTTGATTTCGTCTCCATACAGCCCTGCATAATGCCGGGCACATTTTTGAAGACGCCGGTTGCGAAGAGATGGGTCGGTTCCTTTACATATGTAAACAAAAACATCATAAAAATTAAGCGTATTCATTAACAGTACTCCAATCCTATTTTCATTCTATTGGATACTTATTTTTATGTCAAGTTCATTGTACGAAAGGAAAAAAAGTGGATAATCATAACTTTGCAGACGATACAACGATAAAATACTTACCTCTATCTTACAGCCAGCAGAATATCTGGAACCTGGAAATGGCAAATCCCGGAGTTCCGATCAACAATATCTGTACCGTATTACGCATTGAAGGAAATTTTAATGCTGAACTGCTCCAGCAGTGCATTACCTTCGCTTATGAAGCATTCTCAACGCTTAGAACCCGGATCACGCTTCAGGAACATAACCCTGTCCAATATATTGATCCGGAAATACCAAAGACAGCACCTTTTCTGGATTTTTCCAAAACAAACCAGGAGGGCGCATCTATTTGGGACGTTTCTGTTGCCAGAGAACATATTACCCTTTGTGACTCTCCGCTGTGTCAGATGATTATTTTTAAACTATCTGAAAATACAGGGGGTATTTTGACAAAGATCCACCATATTATTGCAGATGCATGGTCACAAACCCTTGTCACCAACCAGATCATTCATAACTATTTCCGGCTGCTCCAAAACGAAGCACCGGATTGTACTTCTATGCCGGAATATGCTGTACATATCCAGACTGAACTGGACTATCTTACTTCCAGGAGAAGTGACAAGGACCGTGCATATTGGCAGGAAATGCTGACCGATATTCCGCCTGCGTTTACAAAAGAATACCAGTATGCACATATCAGCCCTGTGGGCATTCGAAAGTCTTATTCGCTCTCAAATCGTTCCAATCGTATGATCGGAAGTTTTTGTGCACAGAATAAGGTGTCTCCTTTTGCTGTCTTTTATATGGTTCTTGCCATATATTTAAAACGTATTAAGGGGCAGACACGCTTTTGCATCGGTGTTCCAACTGTAAACCGCATAAACTATCAGGAAAAACAGACTGCCGGCATGTTTGTGAATACCCTTCCTTTTGTAAATGAACTGGATGATTCGATTTCTTTTCAGGAATTTAATGAAAAATTGAAAAATGACTGGTTTAAACTGCTTTATCATCAGCGCTTTCCATTTAGTGAGATTAAGAAGACAATTACCGCAAAAGATAACGATCTGGCAGCCAGCCAGTTATTCAGCATTGCACTTTCCTATCAGAACACGCAGATCCATCATCTGAGAGGTGCCCAGGTAACGCTGGAGGGGCGCTGGCTTTACAGCGGATATCAGGCGGAATCTCTGTGCGTCCACCTGAGCAGCCGGGATGCGGATAACCGCTTTTTAGTAGATTATGATTACCTTACCCAGATTTTCTCAGAAGAGGAAATAGATACCCTGCACCACCATCTTATGCAGATCCTCCATAGTGCCCTTATGAATCCGGATATTCCAATTGCGGATCTTTCCGTGATCAGCGAAGAGGAGGAAGAACATCTGATTTTTGATTTTAACCAGACAGATGCATGGTATCCAAAAGAAAGTACATTACGGGATGTCCTTCGCGATAAGGCACTCACTATGCCGGATCGTGCGGCAATCATCTGCTGCGGCCGCCGTACGACTTACGGCGAACTTTACCAGGACGCACTTACCATTGCCCGGAATCTGCTTACCGCTGTTCCTGACGGAAATGAAACCATCGCATTGTTACTGGAGCGCAGTGAATCATTATTTAAAGCAATGTGCGCGGTTGCCATATCGGGAAATGCGTGGCTTTTATTGGATATCACGATGCCAAAGAACCGGCTTCTTGAACTTTTAGCGGAAAGCGGAGCCGCTTACTGTATCACAGAAGAAGGCGAAGAAATGGATACCCGGATTCCCCAAAATAGTATCCGCAGTCTCTTGGTTCACCCTGCGAATCAGGCCGCCGATTTCGCCATCGACAATATGCCGGCAATTACATCAGACAGTCTCGCTTACCTGGTATATACATCAGGCAGTACCGGTAAGCCGAAGGCCGTTCAGATCTTCCAGTATAGTGTAATGAATCTGGCTAATAATATGGCGCCCCTTTATCCAAAGGGTGCTGTTCTTTCTATTTGTAATGTTAGTTTTGATGCCTTTTTGCTGGAAAGTATGAGCGCACTGCTGAACGGCAGAACCATTGTATTCACTTCACAGGAAGAAATGAATCATCCGGCTTCACTGGCTAAGCTGATTGAGCGTTTCGACGTTGGTTTTCTCTCAATGACACCATCAAGGCTGAAGTCTTACTTAAAAGAACCTGCATTTTTAAGTGCCATGAACCGTATCGAAACAATCATATGCGGTGGTGAAAGTCTTTCGCCTGAAATCTACCAGATTCTGCGCTCCTGTACTCTTGCACGGCTGTATAATCAATACGGACCGTCAGAGGCAACCGTTGCAGTCAGCCACAGTGTGGTATCCGGCAACGAAATGATCACCATCGGAAAACCTATGGCAAACTGCCGCATTTATATCCTGGATGATTCTATGCGCCCTCTTCCCATCGGATCTGCCGGAGAATTATATATCGGGGGAACCTGTCTTGCCGCAGGATACCTGAATGCTCCGGAGCTGACGGCGCAGAAATTCGTTGCTGACCCCTATCTTCCAGGTGAACGTCTATACCGGACCGGAGATTTAGGCTATTGGAATTCCAGAGGGGAGATCGTCTTCCAGGGGCGTATCGACAGCCAGCTGAAGATTCTGGGACACCGGGTAGAACCTGCAGAAATTGAAGAACAGCTCCAAAATCATCCTTTGGTTAAAAATGTAGCCGTACGTGCTTTTGATCATCATTTAATTGCATACTTTACATCAGATCAGAATCTTTCAGGGGAAGACCTGCTGGCATTCGCCTCCAGCTACCTCCCTCATTACCTGCTGCCCGTATTGGCTGTGAAGCTTCCCGAGATTCCACTGACGGCTAACGGAAAGACAGATTATAATAACCTTCAGAAGCCGGAGCTTCCCGATGAACATGAATCTCCTGCTGATGAAATTGAAGAAAAGTTGCTGGAAATATGGAGAAGGCTGCTGTCCAATGAGCAGCTTGGCATTCACACCAACTATTTTTTATCCGGTGGGGATTCCTTAAATGCAGTAGCCATGCTTACAGAGGTAGAGGCAGTGTTTTCAAAATTACCGAAAATCTCCGATCTGTATGCCAATAATACGATCCGCCGCTTTGGCAACTTCCTAAGAGGCGAACCGGTAGCTGTAAGCCCGCGGCAGGGTAAAATACCTCCGGCACCAAACCGCAGTACCTACCCTCTTACAGCGGCGCAGAAAAATTTCTATGTATTACAGCAATTGGATAAAACCGGTATCAGTTATCATATGCCGGGTTTATTCCGTGTTTCTACCCCGATTGATGCTGATCGTTTGGAAGCCGCACTGCTGCAGTTAATCGCGGATGATGAAATGCTGCGTACCGGTTTTGAAATTGAGGGAATGAATGTTGTTTCCCGTATTCATTCAGAAGCAGAATTCCATTTAGAGCGTAGAAGCCATAACAACCCACATGAGGCACTGGAAGAATTTGTGCGTCCATTTGAGCTTGCCGTTCCACCGCTCTTTCGGGTAATGCTGCTGGAAACAGAAGCCCGGGAACAATATCTGCTTTTTGATATGCATCACATTATATCCGATGGAATCAGCAGTGCCCTTACCCTGTCCAGGCTGGATCAATATTACCGCAATGAAATCCCCGCCCCTGCTCCGGTCCGATACCGAGACTATGCCTGGTGGATGGAACAGCAGCCCAAAGAATGGCTCCTGGAACAGCGGGAATATTGGAAAAACCGTTTACAGGGATCTGTACCACAATGGACCATGCCGACTGACCGCCCCCGGCCGAAAGAATTTCTGGGTGAAGGGGACAAAGTCGTATTTAGCATGCCGCAAAATATACTGGTTCCTTTCGAAGCATTTTGTAAAACTCATCAGGTTACCCCATATATGCTGCTGCTCAGTGTCTATGCGCTTATGCTTTCCAAATTTGCCGGAAATGAAAATCTGATAATCGGATCTCCCGTCTCCGGACGGCGGCACATGGAACTGTCTGAACTTACCGGAGTTTTTGTGAATACGCTGCCTGTTTTATTAAATCCTTCTTCCGACAAGAATTTTATGGCTTATTTAAAGGAAGTAAAACAGGACGTACTGGATATGCTGGATCATCAGGATCTTTCATTAGAAGAGATCGTTAATCTGGCACAAACAGAGGAACGCCGTGGCAGCCAGGCACTGTATCACGCTTTATTTTCCCTGGCGCCCGTGAACCCTTCTGAATTCTCTCTGGGTGATGCACACCTTGAGATGGTACCTTCCGACATTCATGCAGCTAAAGTGGAATTACACCTGGAGACCATACATACCCATGATGGATACCGTTTCACACTGGAATATGCGAAAAATATTTTTGACCGTATCACAATGGAATTTTACAGCAGGTCCTACCTCCATATTCTGGAAACCATGCTGATCCATCCGGAAATGCCTCTCAGTGAAGTATCTCCCACAGCACCTGTGGATCAGCTGCAGTTACTGGAAATACCAAATCAGATGCGGATGCCTTATGACGCCGCAATGGTTGATCAGATGATTGACCGCTATGCCCTGCTTTCTCCGCAAAGTACAGCTGTCTGCTGGGGTGAAAATTCCAGTTATACCTTTGCACAGTTAAAACAGCGTTCCGATGCTCTTGCTGTTTACCTGATTCGGGAAGGCGTACTCCATGGGGATGTGGTTGCATTTATGCCAAAACGTGACGGGGACATGCCGGTAACCATGCTCGGTATTTTAAAAGCAGGCGCTGCTTATCTTCCTGTAGATCCTGATTTTCCGTCGGAACGCATTTCCTATATGCTGGAAAATGCAAAAGCCCGTCTGCTGTTATTGGGAGATTCTGTCACGCCCCCTGATATTTCAGCCTGCCCGGTGCTTCCCCTGAATTTTACCCTGGATGACCACTGGACTCCGGAACTCAAAAGAACCCCGGAGGATGTGTTAAATGTAATCTATACATCCGGTTCCACCGGTAAGCCGAAAGGCGTTATGATGCTGCACAAGGCTATTTCCAACCTGTCAGGTACCGTTACCCCTCTGCTGGGTGAAAACGGCAGTCCTGTCCTCTGCGCATCCAACTGTGTTTTTGACGTATTTACTACAGAAACCCTGCTTGCCCTTGCCAACGGCAGATGCATCTCCATAGCAGATGAAGAAGAAATGCTTCTTCCCTGGAAACTGGCAGACCGGATTATAAAAGACCAGGGGAAAATTATACAGATGACTCCATCAAGGCTTCAGATGTGCCTGGGCGATTCCGCATTTTGTGAAGCATTAAAAGAAGCTGAAATTATCATCCTGCTTGGGGAACCCTGGACCCTCTCGCTGAGGGATAAAATCCGTGAGTTGACAAATGCCCGGATTTACAACATTTACGGACCTACGGAAACTTCTGTTCACAACTGCCTGGGGAATGTGACTGTATCTGAGAGCATTCACATCGGAAAACCTATCGGAAACTGCCGTTATTATCTGCTGGATGAAAACAGGCGCCCACTTCCCCCAACCGCGGTAGGCGAAATCTACATTGCCGGGGAATGCCTGGCTGCAGGATATATTAACCGGGAAGATCTGACAAACCAGGTATTTGTACCGGATCTGCTATGCGCAAACCAGCGCATGTACAAAACAGGAGATCTTGGGAGGCTTCGTGCCGACGGGAACTGGCAATGCCTGGGGCGTGTTGATAACCAGTTGAAATTAAACGGTCACCGTATTGAACCGGAAGAGATTGCCTCCCAGATCATTCAGTCACGCTTTGCTTCTGAAGCGGCTGTAGTTCCTGTGAAGAACAATGATATGGTGCAGTCACTGAGGGGATTTCTGGTTCCTGCCAATCAATACACAGAGGAAAAGTTAAGGGATTATTTAATGGAACAGCTGCCCGACTATATGATTCCTTCTATATTTATTCCGTTAAGTGCTCTTCCACGTACCGCCAGTGGTAAGCTGGATATCCGACAGCTGATGGAAATGGAACCGCCGAAAGAGAATATACCAAAAAGACAGCCCCTTGCTAATCCTCAGGAGGCATTACTGCAGTCAGTCTGGGAAGAAGCGCTTGGGAAAAAGCCGGACTGGAATGTTTCCTTTTTTAAACAGGGCGGAACATCCCTGACTGCAATTATGGTACTCAGCCAGTATTACAAAAACCACATGGATTTCTCATTAAATGATTTTTACAGCTGTCCCACTCTTTCGGGTCAGATTGAGAAAATAACAGGAAGCCGTAACCAGATCCATCCGGAAACAGCCGCCACTGTGGAAACAGGGGCAGAATCAGAAAGGCTTGCAAGGTTTCTGCCTGACAATAACAAGGCTGTCCCAAAAAGCCGGATAACTCTTTTAACCGGTGCAACCGGATATCTGGGCGCACATCTGCTGTATGAATTGCTTGGAACCGGGATAGAGAAATTAATCTGTCTGGTACGTACCGGAGGGGAAAAGAAGCTTAAAGAAGTTATTTCCAGCTATTTTGGAGAAAGTTTTTACTCTTTTGTCTCCCGGCGTATAGAAATTGTAAACGGTGATATCACCCTTAAGCATTTTGGCATATCAGCACCCGAATATGAACGATTGACAGATCGTGTTGATATGGTCATCCATTGTGCAGCAGATGTAAGACACTATGCCCCAAATGATGAGCTTGCCCTTACAAATACCTTTGGAACCGAAAACTGCATAGCTTTTGCCAGAGATGCCGCTGCCGCACTGATACATATTTCCACAATCAGTGTAGCCGGAGAATATATTATGGATGCCCCCGGACTCCCTGTATTTTACAGCGAACGTGATCTGGACATGGGGCAAAACTGGATGGATAATCCATATACAAAAAGCAAAATTCTTGCGGAAGCTGCTGTTGCCGAAGCTATAGAGGATGGTGTAAATGCCAGGATCTTCCGTGTCGGGCGCCTGGTTTCCCGGGCAAAAGACGGCGTCTTCCAGTTAAATCCAGACAGTAATGCATTTTACCGCATTATCAGGGGATTGCTGATTTTAAAGAAGATTCCCAGGGAATTTGACCGTGTATTTATGGAAATGACCAGCGTGGATTTGTGTGCGGAGGCAATCGTAAAATTATTATATCAGCCGGGCACTGCTTTCCATGTAATCAATCCCCAGGAATCCGCATTGGGAGATATTTTAAAATCCTGCTGTGATATGGAACTGGCTAAACGGGAAGAATTCGAAGAATTGCTCCGTGATCAGGCTGCACAAAACAGTTCTCCTTTTATTCAGGCAGTTGCCGAGGCTTATTTTTCCGGCACCGCTTTCCATACACAGATTCAGATTCAGGCAAGGGATACGGCTTATCAGCTGCAGCAGCTTGGATTTACCTGGCCCCAGCCGGATCTTACAAAAATCAGCCGGTGCTTTGACTGCACCCGGAAGGAGGAATAAATTTTGCTGGGAATAGCCCCTCATATCGTAGATATCGCCATTGCTATCTTGCTTTTTTTCATCATCAGCTGCATCTCAAAAGGACGCTTAAAACTGATTCAAAAGCTCTATGTGGCATCCTCCGTCTTTTTACTTATCTGGATGACTGCTATCCTGGGAATCTTATGTATTCCGGATTCCAGGAAGAACCTTTTGATGCTGATGGATGCCATAACCTGTTCGGCATGTGCCCTTATGGTCGTAACTACACTGTTGATTTCCATAACCTTTGTTAAACAGTTTACACATCTGCCAAAGGCATATTATTTATTATACCTGCTTCCTGTTATGACATCACTGATTGTATTTACCAATCCGTACCATCATTTATTTTACCGGAATTTTTCCATCTATGCTTCAGAGGTGGAGTTTGGTCCGCTGTTTATATTATCCGGTACCCAGTATTATGTTTATTGTATTGCTTCTATTATCATCAGTCTGCGCTATGGCTATAAATGCAGGAACAGGGGAATATTGTGGCAGGCATCCTTATTTGCCGCCGGTCTTGGGATACCGGTCCTTGTAAACTTAGTTGCAACCCTGAAAATACTCCCTCTGCCCATAACAGCCACACCACTGGCTTTTCTGGTAACGATAGCATTTCATGGTATTGCTATTTATTACCTGAATTTCCTGCAGATCAAGCCGACTGCCCAGGAAAATATTTTAAATAATATTTCAGACTGCTATGCAGTAATCTCCTCTGATGGCTTTATTCTGAATACGAATCAGGCTTTTGAGGAAACCTTTGGGGAATCTTACGGTATGAAGGTGGATACTTATCTTCAAAACGCCGTAGACGCTCTGGAAGACCGGAAAAAAGATGTAATCTATAACCTTTTGAATTTTTTTGACATCTGTAAACAGTCTATCAGTGTTATCTCTTATGAACAGGCTGTATTGCGTGAAGACGGAAAATTCTACTATTCCGTTGAAGTATCTCCCATCTTTCAGAAAAACAACATGGTGGGTGTTGTCGCTCTGTTAAAAGATGTGACCGAGCTAAAAGAAAACATGAAACGGGAACAGCTGAACTTAAGCCGTACCATGGAAAGAGAGCGCCTGGCGTCCCTGGGTCAGATGATGGGCGGGATCTCCCATAACCTGAAAACACCGATTATGTCCATCTCCGGTAATGTGGAAAGTCTGGGCAACCTGGTAACAGAATATGAACTCAGCATTGATGACCCTGCGGTAACTCTGGAAGACCATCAGGAAATCGCACAGGAAATGAGAGAATGGCTGGCTAAAATCCGCGGCTGCTGCAGCTATATGTCCGATATCATTACTACAGTAAAAGGTCTGGCTACTAATATGAACACCTCAGATATTGTAGAATTCTCCATGGACGAAGTCGTAAAAAAGGTACAGCTGCTGATGAATCACAGCCTGACAAAGAACAAATGCCAATTAACTATTATAAATAAGGTACCCCCTGAACTTTTATTAAGTGGAGATGTAAATAATCTGGTACAGGTATTAAACAACCTGATTGATAATGCTGTGTACTCCATGAAAGAGACAGGAGGGGAAATCATATTGAATCCTTATCTGGAAGATGAGTTTATTATTATTAAAGTTGCTGATCACGGTCCCGGTATTTCCCCGGAGGTGAAAAAGAAGCTTTTTCACAGCATGATTACGACTAAGGGAGCAAATGGAACCGGTTTAGGCCTTTACAGTTCAGAAGGCCTGATAAGGGGTAAATTTGGTGGGAGTATGTGGGTAGAGGACAATCCGGCTGGCGGCGCTGTCTTCTACGTAAAAATTCCGGTATCCGCCGAATAAAATAAGCTAAAGAGAGGTATTAGTATGCGCAAGAACAGAATAGGTCGGGAAAAAAATGGTTTTTCAATGATGGTATTAGACGATGACTGTAATATCACCGATGCTCTGTCTTCTTATTTTGATGCATCCGGTTTTACCGTGGATACATCAAATGACCCAATAAATGCACTGGAACAAATGAAACAGCATTCTTATGATATACTGCTTCTCGACTTTTTGATGTCTCCAATCTGCGGCGATGAAGTATTGGCCCGCCTTCGGGAATTTGACCGGAGAATTTTTGTTATTTTACTGACCGGTCATAAAGAGATCGCACCGCCCCTGAATACAATCCGTGAATTAGATATCCAGGGTTATTTTGAAAAAACGGACCGTTTCGACCAATTGGAACTGCTGGTAGAAAGCAGCCTCAAATCCATCCGCCAGATAAGAACCATAGAAAGATATCAGGATGGACTTACCCAGATACTTTCCGGTATCCCCCGGCTTCATCATCTGCTTCCCTTAACAGATATAGCCGGACAGATCATGGATCAGATCCATCATTTACTTGGTAACCGGAATATTTTTGTGTGGCTGAAGCCCAGAAATATCATTCGTTCTATGCCGGTAGATGTACTCCCTGAGAACGTATTCTGCGGAACAGGCTGCTTTGATAAAGAATTCGAAACCTTTAGCAAAGAAGATTTTCAGGTCCGTACCGACCTGTTTCAGACCTGTTTGTCCGAAAATAAAATCATCAGTGAGGATAATCTAACGCTTCTCCCCCTCCCCGGCGGAAGGGATGCCTGGCTGGGGGTAATCGGACTGCGCAGACAGAACGCCCTGGATGAAGTGCAGGCTTATCTGGTCTCTGTATATGTGGAACAGATCTCCACCGCTTTACACAATACCATTTTAAATATCCTCTTAAACACCAATAACAAAGCACTTGCTGAAGCCATATCGAAATTAAAGGAAAGCTATATGCAGACAGTAGAAGCCCTTCGGCTTCTTGTAGATGCCAAAGATATCTATACCGGAGGCCATTCCGACCGGGTATCCTATTATAGCCTGAAGCTGGCGAAAGCACTGAACAAAAACGATTCCTTCTGTGAATGTGTACGTGTTGCGGGACTGCTCCATGACATTGGTAAAGTAGGGGTTGCAGACTCCGTACTGTGTAAAAATAAAGAACTGACTGACGAAGAATATGACAGTATCCGCCTCCATCCCAGAATGGGTGCAAAAATCCTCTCCTGCATCGACATGTTTCAGGATCTGGATGATATTGTTTTGTCCCATCATGAAAGATATGATGGCTGCGGATATCCCAATCAGCGCCAGGGAGAAGAGATTCCCCTCCAGGCACGTATCATCACTATTGCAGATGCCTTTGACGCTATGATGTCTAACCGCCATTACCGCAAGAAATTATCTCTGGAAAAAGCGCTCTGTGAATTGCGCGAAGGGAGAAACACACAATTCGACGGCAGGCTGGTTGATGTATTTATCAATATAGTTGAATCCAATTACGAACAAATGAACCAGGAATTACAGTGGACTTATTAAATCAGACCCCCATGGAGGAATTTATGAATCGAAAATATCCGCTAAATAAAATTCATCAATACACCACCTTACCGGAATGCCTGTCTAAAATGGCTCCTTTGCATAAAGATAATACGGCTGTTACCATTTTTAATTCCAGACGGGAGTTATTTGAATATTCTTACCAGCAGCTCTCCCGGGATATCTGCGCTTTCGCAAAAGCACTTACATCACTGGGACTCTCCCGCAAGCACATTGCCATTATCAGTGAAAACCGTTACGAATGGCTGGTAGCATTTTGGGCAGTCGGCTGCATTGGCAGCGTAACCGTAGCCATTGATGTGGAACAGACGGCTGTGGAGATCTGCCGCATGCTGGATCATGCCGACGTACAGGCTGCCGTGGTTTCCGGAGAATTTATTTCCCTGACGGAAGAAAGTACATTTCCTGCTGAGACCATTATTTCTATGGACTATGGGGAAAACGACCTTATCTTATCCTTTTGGGAATGCATCAGAAAATCATCTCCCTGCGATCCAGACGATACGTTGCTGGCTCCCGTTATGGCGGCGGTAAAGGAGGATGACCTGGCACTTCTAATCAATACCTCAGGGACTACCAGTGCATCAAAGCTGGTGATGCTCAGCCATGGAAACCTGCTGCACAATGCCTGTAACGCCCAGGCGCTGGTGACGACCGGAGACCGTGTTTTCACTCCCCTGCCCTTATACCATACCTATTCACTGGTTTGCGGCGCTATCAACGTCTTAACCCAGGGGCAGAACATCTGCATCAATGGGAACCTGAAAACATTGATGGAAGAACTGAAACTTTTTTCTCCCACCCTGATCTTATCTGTTCCTATGATTACCGAAACCCTTTTAAAGAGCATTCACCTGGAACAGGAACGATGCGGCATACGTGAGGAAGCAGCGAATGCTGTACAGAAGTATGAAAAGCTTCAAAAACTCCACCTGCCAGGCAAACCTTATCTGAATGATGCCGTCAAAAAGGTTCTTGGGGAAAACGCAACGCTGATTATCAGCGGCGGCGCTCATATGAATGAAGAAATATCAGGAGAGTTTCAAGCATACGGCATTACTGTTCTTCAGGGATACGGCATCACAGAATGCAGCCCCCTGGTAAGTGTCAACCGCAACAAAGACAATAAGTACGCGTCTGTAGGTCTGCTGCTCCCGGAAATGGAAGTTAAGTTTTCCAATGGGGAAATTCTTATAAAAGGACCCTCTGTATTTAAAGGGTATTATAAAAATCCTCAAATGACCAAAAAAACCTTTGAAGATGGCTGGTTTCGAACCGGGGATCTGGGATATATGGATCGCAAAGGCCATTTATATATCAGTGGACGAAAAAAGAACCTGATCGTATTCAGTAATGGAAAAAAAGTAGTTCCGGAAGAACTGGAAAAACGCATTTTAAAGCTTCCGCTGGTAAAAGAAGCCATGGTCTATGGTGCCAGTAACGGAAAAGCAGCCGATGATGTAAAGCTGTCCGTGATTATTTATGCCGACTCAGCCCAGACACACGGGATGTCCTCCTTTCAGGTACTGGAGCAGATTCAGGAAGAAGTATTGGAACTAAATCACGCGCTTCCTACTTATATGCGTATTTATTCTATAAAAATCTCCGAAACTGAATTTCGCAAAACATCCATTCAGAAATTGAAAAGAGGTGATACCGCCCATGACTGAGGAGCAGGCATTTAAAATTATTGAGGAAACCATTTATCAGATCACTGGAATTAAAACTTTAACCTACGATACCAATTTTGTTGCAGATCTGGCTTTAAACTCTCTGGATGTTGCCAATCTGGTCTGTGCCTTTGAGGAACGTTTTCAAACAGAAATTCCTCTAAAAGATGTATGGCAGTTGAATCAGGTAAAGGATGTTGTGGAATATCTTACAAAAGATGGCGGGAAAAAACTTCTGTAAAACCATTAGAAAAAGCCGGTTTGTGGTGAGTAAACATTATTGTTTATTCAGCACAAACCGGCTTTTCTCACAGGTAAGTAACCCCTCCCTGCGCATTCTTCCCAGCTCTGCAGACATTGCACTTCGCTCTACACAGAGGAAATCAGCCAGTTCCTGGCGGTTAAATGGTATCGTAAATGCATTGCTCCCGCTCCGGACAGCCTGCGCCGATAAATAAGACAAAATTTTTTCCCTGGTAGTTCTTTTGCTCATATGCTCCATTTTCTGTGTCAGCATCACATTTTTCCCGGCCAGAATACGAATCATATTTTCAATTAATCTGGCGTGGAATACACAGGTATTGGGACAATTGGTTATAATCCGCCGATAATCCACAAATAAAATCCGGGACTTCGCAGACGACATAACACTTACCGGAAGCTTCTCTTCTTCTCTGCAGGCAAATGCCTCTCCAAACAGATCTCCCTCTTCTAACTTTGCCAGTATGGTACGGTTTCCCCAGAAATCTTCCTTTAATACATATACTGCTCCGGATAAGATAACACCAATAGAAGAAGCTCTGTCTCCCGCCCGAAATATAAATTCGTTTTTCTCATATGCCGACTCCTTCGCATTCAGACATTTCATCAACTCGTTCAAATCATTTTCTTCGATACCTTTAAAAAGCGGTGACTGCATCATATTATTTTTCCTTTTTTTCATTTTTGTTGTAATTACAACAGAACTTTTCTTTTTAATATAGTAGAATTTGAGCATGAAGTCAAGGGATAAATCTTAAAACGTGTTTGAGAATTCAAGCTATGAACAATATATTTACGCGATATTGCAAGAAGACTTGTGATATGCAGGAGGAGGAATCTATATGATACGTAAAATTATAAAAATAAATGAGGAGAAATGCACGGGCTGCGGTATTTGTGCCGATGCCTGCCACGAAGGTGCTATCGGGATTGTAAAGGGCAAAGCTGTACTTCTAAGAGAAGATTATTGCGATGGTCTTGGCGACTGTCTGCCTGCTTGTCCCGAGGATGCTATTTCCTTTGAAGAAAGAGAGGCACCTGCTTACGATAAAGAAGCCGTTTTGGCGAACATGGCAGCAAAACGCAAATCACTGGCGCAGCCGGATACTTCTATGCAGCACCATGGGCACCACGGCGGATGTCCGGGAAGCAGATCCCACACAATCAGCCACGAAAGACACACACCCGTAAATACGGACAGCCCTGTCGTAAGCGAGCTCTCCCAATGGCCGGTACAGATCAAACTGGTTCCTGTACAGGCACCTTATTTTGACCAGGCGGATTTGTTAGTCGCAGCCGATTGTACTGCATTTTCCTATGGCAGTTTTCATCAGGACTTTATAAAGAATCATATCACACTGATTGGCTGCCCGAAGCTGGATGATGGGGATTATTCCGAAAAGCTCTCAGAAATCATCCGTTTAAATGATTTAAAAAGCATTACCATAGTACGCATGGAAGTTCCCTGCTGCGGAGGTATGGAACATGCAGTCAAAACTGCCCTGGCGCAAAGCGGTAAAAATTTAACCTGCCGGGTGGTAATTATTTCAATCGACGGTAAAATTCTGAAATCGGAATTTGTCTCTGTTTAGTTCAGACTTGCCTTTTCATTTATATGTAATTCAAGGTTACCATGAGCACTTTAGAGCGTGTCTTAAAACTGCTGTAGCTAAATGGTTGATCCGCTTTGCGGGAGATCGCTCTTTAAATTATAAATTAAAAAATATGGAGGAATTAATTATGAACAAAATGTTTTGCTTTCAATGTGAACAAACAGCCGGATGTACCGGTTGTACAGGAAAATCCGGGGTCTGCGGCAAAAAGGAAAGTACAGCCAGACTTCAGGACCAGTTAACAGGAGCACTGATTGGTCTTGCAAGAGCCACAGACGGCAATACCCCCTCTGCATCCACCCACCGCATTATGATTGAAGGATTATTTGCCACACTCACAAATGTAAGCTTTGATGATGAAGCAATTGAAAAGCTGATCAGCCGGGTACATCAGGAAAAGGATGCTTTAATTCCAAAATGCGGCTCCTGCGGATCTCCCTGTTCCAGAAATGATGACTATGATTGTGACATGCTCTGGAATGCCCAGGAGGACATACGAAGCTTAAAATCCCTGATCCTCTTCGGTCTGCGCGGTATGGCAGCTTATGCATACCATGCAATGGTACTGGGCTACCAGGATACACAAGTAAATGAGTTCTTTTACAAGGGCCTTTTCGCTGTTGGATATGATTACACCATGGAAGAACTTCTGCCTTTCGTAATGGAAACAGGTCAGGTCAACCTGAAATGTATGGAGCTTTTAGATACTGCAAATACAAAAACCTACGGAACCCCATCCCCAAAAACAGTTTCCCTTACTATGGAAAAAGGACCGTTTATTGTTATCTCCGGTCATGATCTCCACGATCTTGCACTGCTGCTGGAACAGACAAAGGACACGGGCATTCAGATCTATACCCATGGGGAAATGCTGCCTGCACATGCTTATCCAAAATTAAATGCTTATCCCCACTTAAAAGGACACTTCGGTACAGCATGGCAGAACCAGCAAAAAGAATTTGCTGACATTCCGGCTCCGGTACTGTTTACCACAAACTGCCTGATGCCGCCCAAAGAAAGTTACCAGGACCGTGTATTTACAACGGCTGAAGTTGCCTACCCTGGCATGGCCCATATTGATGAAGCGGGCGGCACAAAAGATTTCTCTCCTGTTATTAAAAAAGCCCTGGAACTGGGCGGTTATGACGAAGCAGTTACTATTCCCGGAATCAATGGCGGTAAACAGGTAACTACCGGATTCGGACACGATACCGTTCTTGCCGCAGCAGATACCGTAATCAATGCTGTGAACTCCGGTGATTTGAAGCATATCTTCCTTGTTGGAGGATGTGACGGGGCAAAACCGGGCAGAAACTACTATACCGACTTCGTGAAACAAACACCGGCAGATTCCCTGATCCTCACTCTTGCCTGTGGAAAATTCCGTTTTAACGATTTAGACCTGGGAACACTGGGCGGACTGCCGCGTATCCTGGATATGGGACAGTGCAACGATGCATTCAGCGCCATTAAAGTAGCTGTTGCACTTGCAAATGCCTTCTCCTGTGATGTAAATGAACTGCCTCTGACCCTGGTGCTTTCCTGGTATGAACAAAAGGCTGTCTGCATCCTGCTGACTCTCTTATCTCTTGGAATTAAGAATATTTACCTTGGTCCTACACTGCCGGCATTTATATCTCCAAACGTACTGGAATATCTGGTAGCTAATTTCAATATTCATCCGACAGGGGATGCGGGAGAAGATTTGAAGGAGATTCTTGGAAAATAATTAGAAGTCTTGCTTATCTTAAATAGGGGCATTTTCTAACCTTGCCGGAGCACTTTTTGACGGCACACGGGTATTCATGGAAGTACATTTAAAAGGAGGAGGAAGCGGATAATTGCCTGCTTCCTCCTCCTTTCGTACACAGCCTATATCTAAACAGCGTCTACTTTTCAGTCAACACCATCTTAACGGCATTTATCCACCCCTCGTACTTGGCTTTTTGCATCGCTTTAGCCATTTGAGGTGTGAACTTAGTCCGCTTCATTCCGTCGAAGATCTGATTTTTGTCATACATTCCTACGGCGATTCCTGCGGCGTATGCTGCGCCGATTCCTGACAGTTCCTCCTGGTCGGGTACCTGTACTCCGATTCCCAACATATCGCTTTGGAACTGCATTAAATAGCCATTTTTTGTGGGACCTCCGTCTACCCTGAGTTCGCCAATCTCAATTCCGGATTCATCACCCATGGCACGGACCACGTCCGTAATCTGGTATGCGATACATTCCAGTCCTGCACGCACAATTTCAGCCTGGCCTGTCGTTCTGGTAATACCGCTGATCATTGCAGATGCCTTGCCGTCCCAGTAAGGTGCGGATAATCCTGAAAATGCAGGTACCAGATAAGTATGATCCTCCGGATTTGCCATTCTGGCCAGTTCTTCTGTATCCTTTGCAGACTGAATCAGCTTTAAATCTTCCTTCAGCCAGGTGATCACTGCACCGGTATAGTTTATATTTCCTTCCAGTACATAGTTCACTTTACCATCCATACTCCATGCCAGAGAAGTTACTACTTTTTTACTCAGTACCGGCTCTTCTCCGATATTCATCATCACCGAAGATCCGGTACCGTATGTGGTTTTTATCATGCCTTTTTCCAGACATCCCTGTCCAAATAACGCACCATGGGAATCTCCCATAACACCACGTATCGCTACCGGTTGATCAAAATATCCTTCGAAATCCGTTTCTCCGTAATAGCCATTAGAATCAGTCACTTCAGCCAGACATTTCACTGGTATACCAAATAAACCGCACACTTCATCGTCCCAGGTCAATGTACTGATATTAAACATCTGGGTTCTGCTGGCATTGGAATAATCCGTACGGAATATTTTATGTCCGGTCAGTTTATAGACCAGCCAGCTGTCGATTGTACCGCAGCAAAGTTCACCACGATCAGCCTTTTCTCGGGCTCCCGGAATATTCTGTAATACCCATGCAATCTTTCCCGCTGAAAAATAGGGAGACAGCTGCAATCCCGTATGTAAACGGATCATTTCACCGCAGCCTTTCTCTTCTATCTGATTACAGATAGCTTCCCCTCTTGCACACTGCCAGACAACGGCATCTGCAACCGGTTCACCGCTTTCTTTTTCCCAAACCAGTGCTGTTTCCCTCTGGTTACTGATACCGATAACTTCAATTTTATTCTTATCAATCTTATTCTCTTCCAGCAGGTTCTTAACTGCCTGGACTGTATTCCGATAGATTTCCATCGGATTATGAGATACCCAGCCTTTTTCATTTATAATCTGCTCATGAGGCAGGTCACTCCGGTAAAGGAGCGCTCCTTCCTCATCAAAAAGCAATGCTTTCGTTCCCTGGGTACTCTGATCTATTCCTAAAACATACTTTTTCGCCATAGTTACACCCTCTGAATAGCACAAGCTGGCTTGCACTATTCCTGAATTAGTAGTTTGAAAGTGATTTTCTTTCACACTTATCTCCATGAATAGCGCAAGCCAGCTTGTGCTATTCTAAATCAGCAGTGTGAAAGCGATTTTCTTTCACACTTATCTCCATGAATAGCGCAAGCCAGCTTGTGCTATTCTAAATCAGCAGTGTGAAAGCGATTTTCTTTCACACTTATCTCCATGAATAGCGCAAGCCAGCTTGCGCTATTCCAAATCAGCAGTGTGAAAGTGCTTTTCTTTCACACTTTCCTCACATGCCCCATTTACTGCAAAACATCTCAGCATACGGGAATACAGTTTTTTATAACATTCTATTTCTTCATTGCCAATATACAAATTACTGCAGAATTTCCAGGGCTTTCTTTACAATCCCCTCTGCATTCAAGCCATAGTAATCAAATACTTCTTTTGACGTACCGGTGATAACAGGAGCGTCCGGGAGGGTCATATTGATGACTTTTTTCGGGCATTCGCTGGCAACTGCCTGGCTGACCATTGATCCCAGACCTCCAAAGGGTGCATGCTCTTCGATTGTGATCACTGCCTTCGCATTTCCGGCAGCCTTCACTACTGCTTCTTTATCCAGTGGTTTCACACAGTACATATCCAGAACTGTTGCCCCAATCCCTTTTTCTTTTAACATAGCAGCTGCATCTACAGCCGGTTTTACCATTTCACCGCAGGCAACAATTGCAAGATCACTGCCTTGTGTAACAACGGTTGCTTTATCCATTTCAAATGGAACATTTCCTTCTTCATAGATATCTTCTACTGCATTTCTGCCGACACGGATGTATGCCGGTTTTTCATCCTGCAGCAAAGCTTCTACCAGACACTTTGTCTGATGTCTGTCACTTGGAAGGTAAACTCTCATGTTGGGAACACTGGCAAGCGCCGCAATATCCTGTGCAGAATGATGACTCATTCCAAGGGCACCATAACTGATCCCGCCGCTGATACCGATTAATTTCACATTCGTATTAGAGTATGCCACATCTACTTTAGCCTGTTCAAAGCTTCTTGTTGATAAGAAGCAGGCAGGAGAAGCCGCAAATGGTTTCTTGCCGCACTTTGCAAGTCCTGCTGAAATACTTACCAGGTTCTGCTCTGCGATTCCCACTTCAACAAACTGATCCGGATGAGCTTTCGTAAATGGAGCCAGGGATGCGGAACCTCTGGAGTCACTGCATAATACCACAATATCTTTATCGGTGTTTGCTTTTTCAATTAATACATCACATATAGCCTGACGATTTGGAATCTTATTCATGAAGAGCCGCCTCCTTTTTCTCTGCTAATTCAATAGTTGCTTTTTCGTATTCATCTGCAGTTGGTACTTTGTGGTGCCATGCTGCCTGATTTTCCATAAAGGAAACGCCACAGCCCTTTGTAGTGTCTGCAATGACTACCGTTGGTTTTCCTTTGACCGTTTTAGCTTCTTCGAATGCTGCATTTAAAGCATCAATATTATTTCCGTCTGCATGAACTACATGCCATCCAAAGCTGCCAAATCTGGCATCCAGATCATCATGTGCCATAACCTCTTCCGTACCTCCGGAAATCTGAAGACGGTTTCTGTCGACCACTGCAACAAGGTTATCTAATTTATAATGTCCTGCTGCCATAGCACCTTCCCATACGGAGCCTTCCGCAAGTTCACCATCGCCCATAACCGTATAAACGCGGTAATCCTTTTGATTCATCTTACCTGCCAGCGCCATGCCGACACAGACAGGAAGTCCATGTCCCAGGGAACCGGAGTTCATCTCAATACCTGGAAGTTTATTATTGGGATGTCCGATATATTTGCTCCCAAAGGTAGAAAACTGCTCAATTACTTCATCAATAGGAAAGAATCCTTTTGCAGCAAGTACGCTGTAATATGCTTCTACTGAATGACCTTTACTGAGAACAAAACGGTCTCTGTTTTCATCATCCTGGTTATCAGGAGAAATATTCATCTGCTTAAAATAAAGGGTAACCAAAACGTCCATCACACTAAAATCACCGCCGATATGACCGGTCTTTGCTTTATAGATCATATCCAGGACATTTTTTCGCAGTTCAAATGACAATGCTTTTAAATTCTTCATAGATTCATTCTCCTCTTAAATATGCTTTCACATCTTCTTCAATCGGATCATATAAATCCGGTTTCACATTGATGTATTTACATGCTTCATATAATACAGGTACAACATTTTTATGAATACCTACGCAGTGATGGATGTAAGGTCCGCAGACGATTTTATCCTCCAGGCGCTTAATATTATCCACTTCTACCCAGAGATAGGTTCCCATACCCTTTGGTCCGTCCACGCCTTTTGCATTTCCAAGAAGCATCGAATATTCTCCGTTGTCTCCATCAAATCTGACAAGCGTAACTTCTCCGTGTCTGGCTTCTGCCGTAATGCTTCCCGGATGATCAAATGCCAGCGGATAAGTCAGCTTCGGTGTTTCTCTTGCAACGGAAATCGGCCATGGACCGCAGTGCTGCAGCAATTCTCCATTTTCAATATCCGGATGGCGGATGGTCCAGTCAGCAAAGAAACTTCTTGTCTCGTCCATGCCTGCTGCTTCTACCAATAAGGAAGTAATCGCTCCGTGGATGTCTGTTTCACATACAACCGGGATACCTTCATCATTTAATAACGCATTGGCGGCACAAGGCATAATTCCAATTTCTGACTGCAGGCAGTTCCAGCACTGAATCGCAATCGCATTACAGCCGTACTTTGTCGCCAGACTCTTCATAGCTACTTTCAATGCAGCCACATTTTCCACTTCATCCTCTTTGATCTGGATTTCCATATTTTCTTTTATGTAAGCAATTACCTTCTCTACTTCAGTTTTCTCTGCTTTTACTTTCTTCATCTCCTGCGTCAGTTCCGGCATCGGAATCGGGGAAAGCTGAATATTAAACTTCTCCAGAAGTTCGCCTTCATTACACATCGTCGTCCAGAAATCAAAAGGTCTTGTGGAAATCTGTAAGATACGGATTTTCTTAAATGTTTTTACTACATTACAGACAGCCATGAAATCCTTTAAGCCACGCTCAAAAACCGGATCATTTAATCTGCAGTTAGTCATATAGGTAAATGGAATCTGGAATCTTCTTAAAACCTTGCCGGTTGCAAATAGTCCGCACTGGGTATCACGCAGGCGAACACCATTTTCATCTGGTCTTTCATCCAGCGGTCCCCATAATAAAACAGGTACGTTTAACTCTTTAGCCAGTCTTGCACATTCATATTCCGTACCGAAATTGCAATGCGGAAGGAATAAACCGTCAATCTTCTCTTTTTTGAATTTCTCAGCAATTTTCAACATATCTTCATCATTATAAAGAAGTCCTTCTTCGTTGATATCTGTAATATCCACAAAGTCTACGCCCAGTTCCTTCAAACGGTCAGCTGTAAGACCTCTGTATTTGATTGCGTCCGGAGCACTGAAAATACTCCTTCTGGTAGGTGCATAACCTAATTTGATATGTGCCATAATCCTTACCTCCAATTTGATTTTTCATGTTTCATTTATTTACTTTGTATCTATCTTTTTCTATACTTATATTATAAACGTTTATGTAAATAATTCAAGTATTTTTATATAAAATTTTATTCTTATATTTAATTTTTGTTGTTTTCCTCTAATTTTGCTGTACTTAATTTGTGAAAAACATCTTTTATATTAGTAGTAATACGCTTTTTACATCAAATATGATGAATCGCTATAAATATTCATATAAATTTTACTATAATTTTTTATATAAACGAACTGAATTATTATTTATATAAAATTCCGTAACTCTTATATTTAGCTTTTATCCACAGCAAAAAGGGCACGACTCCCGTCACGCCCAATCTTACCTATATCATTTATAAAAATTTCTGCTTTTCTTTTTTCATACACGCCGAAGCCGCACTGCCATGTATTCCTTCCCTGGCAGTTCCACTTTAAACTTCCCGGATGCCACGCCTTTCTTTTCTATTGTCATTTCCCAGGTATCGATCACTTCCACTTCAAATCTGCTCTCTTCATCAAAATAAAACTCCCGAAAAGCAGGACGATTGAATCCATAATAGCACAAATAATAATCCTGTACCGGTTTGCCTGCTGCTGTGGTGGATTCAGCCGTTGCACATATTTCATCCCATCCTCTTTGTATTGGCATCAGCCCCATACCCGGTGTTTCACTTAATATTCGATAGAGGAATTTGAACCTTTCCGGGCTGTCTCCGTGAAGTTCACCGCCGTGGGACCACCAGAGAATATCCTGGGGATGCATATAAGTTTCTCCATGTCCTGCATAGCCGCCGCGAAGGGATGCCTCCCAAAATCTCCTGGTAAGTTCCCTTCCACTGATATTTCCCCATCCATGCTGAATATTCCCTTCATAGGCGATTTCATCCAGCACAATCGGTTTCTTATACCGCTCTCTCCACTCCGTTACCAGTTCAGCAGATTTATAGACATCCTGCCGCTGGATACTGCAATGGGTAATCCATGGTCTGGAGTGGTCGTAAAAAGGTTTGCAGTTATGGATGGAACGCAGATGGGCATATGGGTCAAAATCACAGATGATCTTCGCATAACGCTCCCAGTCCGCTATGGATTTTTGAGGCATCAGATCGTATTCATTTGCCAGGGACCACCACACATTTCGATAAGCTGCAAAGCGGGCAATTACATATTTCCAATACAGATCATCACATTTTTCATTCATCATGCTAAATCCCCATCGGTCATATGGGTGCATCACAATGAGATCCGCTTCAATTCCCAGATCACGAAGCTGCCCGATGCACTTTTCGATATGCTGGAAATGCTCTGTGTTAAACCGTTCAAAATCCCAGTCATTGCCCTCTGCCGACCCATTGTATTCCATAAAGTTTTCCTTGGTGAGCACCGAGCTGTCACAAGGGGTTCCCACATACGGATAAGATCTTGGTTCTGTCAGGTTATAGTCATAATGCTTTGGAAAAATGCAAAACCGGATTTTATTAAATGCACTGTTCTTCAAGGTCTCCAGTGTTTTGTCCTGTAACTCTTCAGACTGCAGTTCCCATACATAACAGGTAGTTCCGATGGAATAATATGGGGTTCCGTCTTCATAAGCAAAATGATATGTATTAGCCACATGCACCGGTCCATGGTTATCCCTGGATGGAGCCGTTACAATAAATTCCCCTTTTACTGTCTCATCGCTAAAATTTCCTATAATCTCAAATGTATAATTCTCCTCAAAAGATGGCATAAACCGTATTTTGTAAATCCCATTTCCGTCATAGAACCCATCTATGCTTTTTACTTCATTCTTACTTTCAAATACACCCCGGATCTGATAATCCACAAAAGGATTTCCATCATCCGGTCCTTCGCAGGCAATCTCCAGTATATCCCACTTTTCAATTTGTTTCTCATAGCTGCGTAATTTCATGTCTATATCCTCGCTTTCCCGGCAGACAGCTCTGTCTGACTGCCATTTCCTATCCCTTTTTATGAAACATCACGATTTCACAGCTCCTGCCATACCTTCTACAAAATAGCGCTGGAAAATCAGATAGACTGCCAATACCGGTATCACCGATAAGAGTACGCCGGCACAGAGATAACCATAATCCGTACCATGTTCCCCAACAAAAGTCATAATACCTACCGGAACCGTCTTCTTCATATTATCATTTATAATAACGCTTGCTAAAAGGTATTCATTCCAGGTTGCCAGAAAATCCGTTATAATAAGCGTCGCCACTGCCGGTTTTGCAATGGGAAGTAATATCCGCCAGAACATCTGCCACCTGGTACAGCCATCGATATAAGCCGCCTCATCGATATCCTTTGGTATCCCTTTAAAAAATCCTCTGAGTATCAAAATGCCGTAAGAAATTCCAAAACCAACATATACATAAAATAAACCGAAATAAGAATTTAAAAGATTTAATTTACTGTAGATAATATTGATCGGAACCAGTGCTGTCTGCATGGGAAGCATCATTCCCACCAGGAAAAACACAAACCATCCGGTTTTATGTTTGATATTCAGCCTGGTTAGTGCAAAAGCAGCCAGAGCTTCAATAACAATTCCAATGGGCACCTTCAGACCGGAAACAATCAGGTCGTTTTTCATGTAAGTAAGCAGTCTTCCTTTGGTAATTGCATTGGTAAAGTTATCCCAGGCAATCTCTGCCGGAACGCTGAACAGGCTGAGTCCGCTGTAGAAATCTTTTTTTCCTTTGATCGCTGTCAGAAACAGGGTGAGCATAGGAACAATCCAGATCAGCGCCAGTACCGCCAATATGACATACAGGATCACTTTTTTTGAAATTTTCATCTGTTTTCCGTCCATAACAGCCTCCTAATCTTCTTTCGCCGTAAATACAACATACGGCACAATTACAACCAGCATGATGATAACCATAATACACGCTACCGTCGTTCCCATACCTACATTATTGTACTGGAAAGTCTGAGAATACATATAGGTAGACAGCATCTGTGTGGAGTTATTTGGCCCACCGCCGGTAAGTCCCTGCACCACATCAAATACTTTCATGGCTGCCACTACCAGAGTCGCTATGACGATTACAAATGTCTCTTTCAGAAGCGGTACGGTAATAAAGAAAAATTTCTTAATGCCGGATGCCCCATCAATCGTTGCTGCCTCCAGTACATCAATTGATACTGCCTGAAGTCCCGCGAGAAACAGAATCATAGGCTGACCGATTGCCTGCCATAAAGATGCCGCAAAAATTGCATATAAGCTAACATTCGGATCTGATATCCAGCTCTGGGAAAAATTAATTCCAAGTGCCTGGCAGAATTGATTAATAAATCCGATATTAGGGTTATAAATCCATCTCCAGATAATCGATACAGCGATTGGAGCGATTACACATGGAAAATAAAAGAATCCACGAAAAAATGTGCGCCCCTTAAATTTCTTATTCAATATTACTGCAAAGGCCAGTGCTACCGTCATCGTAACAAAAACAGTCAGCACAATCCAAATCAGATTATTTTTAATAGCGGTTATAAAAATCGGGTCATTAGTAAATAACTGTATGTAATTTTTTGCCCCTACAAATTCCATATCGCCGATTCCATTCCATTTGAACAGGCTTATAAAAAAGGAATAACACACTGGCGCAACAATTACGGAGAGATAGATAATCCCTGCCGGAATCATAAATGCATATGCACCCCAGTCTATTTTAGTTTTTTTCTTCATGGTTTCACTCCAATCTATTGTTATCCGGCAGGCAAAGCAATTCACCCGCCGGTACAGAATCATGGGAACTTACTTATTATTGTAAGCGTCAATCGCTTCCTGGATCTTCTTTGCTCCATCCTCCGGTGAGGTCTGCCCGTTTGCTATTCCGTCCTGCACATCAAACAGGGCATCTGCAATTTCTGTCGGGAAAGCCTGATCGGTAATCGTAAAGGTACCATTCTTTTCCGCTGTTTCCAGCATAATCGGAACATTGGGCTGCCCTTCCGGCATTTCTGCATCTGCTTTTGGAAGCGGCAGATTATAATACTCTGCATACTTGTCTGTATTTTCTTTGCTGTAATAATAATCCATAAATTCCACACAAGCATTTAACTGAGCATCCGTATTGTCTGCATTAAACTGTGTCATCTCCACAAATGCCGATAATCTGTTTGTTCCGCCTGAAGGGAACGGGAATGTTCCGTACAGATTAATATCCTGTTCTTCCTGTACGATTTTTCCATCGTACCACTGTCCCTGAATATCCATTGCGGCTGTTCCTGAAAATACTGCCATCTGGGTATCATTGGGGTCTGCTGTAACAAATCCTTCCGGAAAATAACCCTTATCACAGAATTCTTTATATTTTGTCAGTGCCTGTACCGTAGCATCATTATCATAACTGCTTTCAAAGGTATTCATCTTATCATGTTCCTCAGCCCCGGCATAGTGTTCAATTAAAAGTTCAACAAAACGCATTACATGCCATCCGTTTAGTCCCGCTGTGGAAATGGGTGTAATTCCATTTTCCTTTAATACCGCACATGCCTGCTCAAACTCTTCAAAGGTAGAGGGTACTGCAATATTGTATTTTTCAAAAATATCTTTTCGATAATAAACGTCAAGTACATTGTAGCTGGTTGGATAACCGGAAAGCTGTCCGCCAAGTTCGCACAGCGTCAACGCTCCTTCACTGAATGTTTCGTTCCATTTATGTTCCCTTGCATATTCCGTCATATCATATGTAAGTCCGTTTTCCGCATAGAATCCGCCCAGGCTTCCGCCCCAGTTGAACCACATATTCGGAAGTGTTTTAGAAGAGGCCGCAACCTTACATGCATCCTTAATACCATCGGTATCATAATAAGCAACGGTAACTTTCATATCGTCATGTGCTGCATTAAATTCTTCCACAATTGGGTCCACTGCATTCTGCCTGGTATTTAATGTCCAGAATGTCACTTCTGTGGAATCTCCCGAAGACGCACCGTTTTGCTTTGCTTCACTTCCTTTTGCAGTTCCCGCTTCCGTCCCGGCATCTGTCCCAGCCCCTGAACCTCCGCCGGAACATCCACTCAGAACCGTTGCAGCCAGCATAGCTGATACCAATAATAATGATATAATCTTTTTACTCTTCATAATGAAATCCTCCTGAATAAGATATTTTTTTGAATAATTTAAATCATTCTTTAAATATTCAAGTCTTTTCTTGTCATCTCTTAAATTTATTTAAATTTGATTTAAACCAATATTACCATAATATTTAAATTTATTCAAGTAAATTATCGTTATTCTGTATATTTTGACAATGTTACTTGTTGTATTTTGTGCATTTCTTACATTAATATTGATTAAAATATAAAGATTATATATATTTACATAAATATTTATATAAAACTACATTTTGAACTCTTGAATTTATTTTTACAAACATTTAAATTTTTGCAATTTGATTTGTTTTGTTACATTGCAATTACCAAATAATGACACGGCATAAAATAAAATTACTCCGACCCTTTGTGAGTTGGAGTAATTTATATGTGACAGCTTTATCCTTCCGGGTTGACTTCCGTTGATCGATCCATGACCCAAAAGCCTCCAGTGCCTGCTCTACAAGATTAAAAAAGCCAGGCGCGCCCGGCTTTTTGCCGGCACTCCGAAACGTGCTGCAGCGAATGCCAAACAGTGACTATCTGCTGAAACGGGAACTAATCGCCATATGTGGGCAGATGCTTTTACACTCGCCGCAGCGGATGCACTCTTTACTATTGATATCTTTTGTAACTTCCACATTCATTTTGCAGTTTTTCACGCACAGCTTACAGTTAGTGCACTTTGTCTTATCAATGGCAAGCTGATAAAAACTGAATTTATTGAATAAGGCATACAGTGCTCCCAATGGACAAAGGTACTTGCAAAAGGGGCGATAAACAAAAATGCAAGATAGCAAGATCCCAATCAATATGCCTAATTTCCAATAAAACAATAACCCTATAGTGTTTTTTAATTCTTCATTAATTGCCATTAACGGGATACCGCCGCCTAATGTTCCGGCGGGGCAAATCAGTTTGCAAAAAAATGGATTTCCCATTCCATATTGATTTGTAATAATAATCGGCAAAGCAATTACGAAAACGAGTAAAATAATATATTTTAGATACCGCAGGAGTTTATCGACCTTGCCTGGTATTTTTAGCTTCGGGGTTTTAATTTTGTAAAGCAAGTCTTGCATAAACCCAAAAGGGCATAAAAATCCACAGATAAAGCGCCCGAGTAAAACACCAAACAGCATAATAATCCCGAAAACATAAAAGGAAAAATTATAGTTGTGATCTCCCAATACCGCCTGCAGTGCCCCTATCGGACAAGAACCCAGTGCGCCTGGGCAGGAATAACAATTAAGTACCGGCACACAAAACAGCTTTGTGTTTCCCGTGAATATTTTTCCCTTGGTGTACCCAGCCAAATACCCATTTGTAAAAATGGCAGAGATCAGCTGAATGATATGTCTTTTGTTTTTCATTTGATTCATCAGCCTATCCCTATGCACTCAAGACAAATGTTGACTGCTTTTTTTAGAACCGTGAATTGTTCCTCCCGCATAAAACCAATTCCTATCATCACCAGTGATGCTACCAGAATATAAAATTTAAAGTAAATAAGACGTGTGAGTTTCATATTAACACCTTTCATTTCTGCTCTGTTTTATTCGAAACAAGAGCAATTCTATCTAGAATCGCTTCTCTGTAATCATCTTCTGATGTACCTCCAAAATGAGGCTCTCCGACCACCTTGCCCTTACTGTCTACAAAAATAGTTGTCGGAAAAATATTCGTCCGGTCTGTTAGCTCCTCTTGAAGCACTTGGTCAGGAATAAGTGTCATAAAATTCACACCTGCATCACTCATAATTCGGGTCGCGAATTTAACTGCTTTTTTGTCTATATCTTTTTTAAGATTCACAGTATCGACACAAATTGAAATAATATTGCTGCCATTTGGTTTTGCATTATACAACTTTGCAATATCGGGCATTTCAGCAATACAGGGGCTGCAATCCGTTGTCCACAGGTTTATCATTGTAATTTCATAATCTTTAAAAATGTCGGAAGATACGGTTTCACCGGTTAGCGTTGCCGTGTTAAAACCGGATATTTCTATGTTCGAAAATAATTCAATTTGCTCGGAATTCTGCGCATTCAATTCTTCTTCCGTTAAAACAATAACATCACTTGGACCCTTGATCAGCAGGAGAACAGCCAGTATTATAACAATGCTGATTATTACGGCAACTATAATTCCAATTACTTTAAAAGCTTTTTTCATTTCTTTATCTCCCTCTTCTTTTTATTGTGCTTCACAAGATAAGTGACAGCTAAGCCGATTGCAGACAGTATCGCAGTAAATGCAAAAAAATATGCAATTGGAATTAATGCAAAGGGTTCCACTAATACACCCTCTGCCGTAACATAGCTTCCTATTGCCATAAATGCTGCTGTACAGCCAATGCTTGCCAGAATCGAAAGCATTAAGGTACCCAGTAAAAAAGCAGATAATATGTCTCGCTTCCATTTTTTTGAAATATTACTTATCAGGCTTATATCCTCCGTATGACTTACTGTCAAAATTTCTTCATTTATTTGCTTTAGCTCTTCTGTGCACTTTAAGCAGGTGGATAAGTGCTCCTCAATTAACTTACGGCTGTCTTCACTGCATACATTATCGTGATACAGCGGCAGTAAATCTTTGACAACTTCACAATTTATACTCATATTATAGTCTCTCCTTTAATTTTGTTTTGGCTCGATGGTAAGTGACTCTGGCCCAACTTTCCGTTTTCTCAAACAAGATGCCTATTTGTTGAAAAGATAATTCTCCAAAAACTCTCAGTGTAAAAACCTCCTTATAAGGCTCTTCTAAGCTGTGCAGGGCTTTATGGATTTCCAAGGCACTCTCCTTTGTCAATAAACTCTGTTCAATGTTTACTTCATTGGCAGTTTCCTGTGTTTCATTTAACATTGTTGATTTCTGTTCATTTTTAACAGAAGTAAAATAACAGTTTTTGGCAATTTGACATAGCCAAACATAAAGTTTGCACTTCCCCTCAAATTTGTCGATATTTCTTAGTGCTTTAAAAAAAGTTTCTTGGGTTATTTCTTCAGCAATTGCTTCATTTCTGCTTAAGGATAAAACATATTTATATACATCCCTGAAATAGAGCTTGTATATTTCGTTAAAATCTGTCACTTTCTCACCTCGCTTTCGTATATAAGACTCTCAAGTATAAAATTCGTTACAAACTTTTTTAAATAATTATTGCGGGGACAAATCTTATTTTAGAGTATAACCCTTTAAAGTAAATTGCTAATCAAATTTTATTTGAAAGTTAACAGAGCGCGCTGTGATAATTACTGATAGGATAATACAACTATACAAAAAGACAAAAAAATGGGAAGTAAACTATCAGGATATCCTTTTATTACGGCGGATTCCTGTTTTACTTCCCATTAATCTAAGCTTCCCATTACGCCGGATATGCGCCCGGCAGGAACACATTTTTATTCCCGGTAAATTCAAATGGAGTTGATCTATATGCAGTCTGAGCCGGGGTTTCCCCCGGCTGTTTTCAAACAAGCGTGCTTTACGACCGTTCGCAAACACTATTACGTTCAATAAATTTCGTACACACCTGAATCTTTGTATTGACCTGGTCATCATCTTTTTTAATCATATCAATTACCCGGCGCACTGCAAGTTTCCCCATCTCCTGCTTTGGTACGCGAAGGGTGGTAAGCGCCGGGGATGATATCTCACTGAAAGGGAGATCATCAAAACCAACCAGCGAAACGTCTTCGGGTACCCGGTATCCCATTTCCTGAAGCGCTTTCATTGCACCAAGGGCAATCATATCATTGTCCGCAAAATACGCCGTAGGTAATTTTGATTTCTTCTGCAGGTACTTCAGCATTTCCTGGTATGCTCCATTTAATGTAGTGGGAAGGGTTACCGTATTCTCATTTTTTACCGGAAGATTTGCTTTTTGCATTGCAGTACCATAGCCTACCGCTCTGGAACGAAATGCCTTAATACGAAAACTCCCTCTAAGATAACCGATTTCCTTATGGCCTTTTTGAATCAGATACTCCACTGCTTTCCTGGAAGAATCCGCATTATTAATCAGCACTCCGTTAAATGACATATCTCCAGCCCAATAATCCAGCATTAAAAACGGACATCCTGCGCTTTTAAAGATCTTCACATCCTCTTCCATAAGCTCCGTGCCAAGCAATACAATAGCAGACGCACTGTCATTAATCATCCAGTGCACCTGTTCTTCATAGTCTTCATCTTTCTGGTTCAAATGGCATATAACCATCTCAAACCCTGACTCCCGGCATTCCTTCTCGAATCCATCAATCAACAGCGAGAAAAATGGCGTATCATCGATAATCAAACCATTCTTTTTAAAGATGACAAATTTGATCTTACGAATACTGGATTCACTGATATATCCCATCTCCTTAGCCACACGAAAAATTTCTGCTGATGTCTGCGCATTCACACCTTTTTTATGATTAAGCGCATTGGAAATAGTAGCCGGCGAGAAACCGGTCTTCTCGCTAATACTTTTTATACTCACCTTCATAACCGAATATACCCTTCCTTTCACACGATTTTATCGCATATAAACGTCCAATTAAATTATTTATATATTATTTTATCAAAATTTATATATAATTGCAATGGATTAATTCTAATCTTTTACATAATTTTTCTAATATCCCATACACTAAGTTAAAATCCCCTTTTGGAGGTACGTTTGAAACTTCCTATCAAACTATTTATTAATGCAGTATCGCAGGCGGAGCCCGCGGTATGCAGGAGGTATAACTATGAAATCAATTAAAAAACAATACTTTTACTATGAGCTTACCTTTGCCCTGCTGGCTATCGTTTTTGGAACTCTTTTCCACTTTATATATAAATGGAGCGGCTACCATTACCTTATTGCCTTTATTTCCCCGATTAATGAATCCACCTGGGAACACCTGAAAATGTTATTCTTTCCTTTTCTGTTTCTCACATTTATTGAATACTTTTTGATTGGGAAGAACTTTTCCTCCTTTGTCACCGCCAAAACAATCGGATGCTTCGCAGGATTGTTGTTTATCGTTGCATTCTTTTATACTTACACCGGTATAATCGGAACAAACTACCTGGCCATGGATATTCTGACATTTGTCCTGGGCGTTCTGATCTGTTACTTTTGCAGTTGGTACTTGAGTGCATGCAAAAAAACGGGAAATCACACTTCGAATATATTGTGCCTGTGCCTTCTGCTTCTGTTAGCATTTTTCTTCGCCGCATTTACCAACCATACACCCAATATTAATTTATTTAAATCGATTCCATCGGAAGTATTAAAAAATTAAACCCTGTCATTATTTCCGGAAACGACATTATTTTCATCCAATATTAAGATACGAAACAGGATTCCAGTAACAACAGAAAATGCCTGTACCATAGGGTAACTTCACAGTTGCGGATGCAACCAAAAAGCACCTTCCGGTACAGGCATTTTTCATACCTGATAATATATTTTATTTTCTTCCAGCACTTCTGCCTTTTTATCATGGCATTCCAGAATTGCCACACAGCAATTTTTCGGAACTCCGCCATTCCAGAAATCAGACATTTCAAACGTACGCACGCTGTTGAGTAATCCCCGCATCGCACCGCCGTGAGTTGTAATCAGGATTGTTTTATCCTGATACTCCTCACGATTTAAAATATCGTCCATAAATGCTTTTGTCCTCTCCCCCAGGGATCGGATATCCTCTCCATCTGAAGGAGGTTCATACTTATCCGGTGCCCGAAAGAAGTTAGAAAACTCGGGATCCGGAATCTCATAGTTTTCCCTGCCGCTTATCATCCCTTCAAAAACACCAAAGCTGATCTCTATAATCCGCTCATCAGTTAATATAGGAGCATTGCGTTCTCCCATTACAATTCTGGCTGTTTCCAGAGCCCGTTCCAGCGGACTGCTGATAGCCAGATCAAATGGTATCTCTTTTAAAGCTTCTGCCGTAATCTTTGCCAATTTTCTCCCATTTTCATTTAACGGGATATCCGTGCGGCCCTGGAGACGTTTCTGGGTATTCCAGTCTGTCTCCCCATGCCTCATTATATAAATTTTCATAACTACTGTCTCAGCTCGATTCCCATGGATTCTAAGCCATTCAAAATTTTCTTCATTGCTGCAGAAACTTCAGCTTCTTCCAACGTTTTATCTTTAGCCCTGAATGTAATAGAGTAAGCAATGGATTTAAATCCTTCTTTAATCTGAGAGCCTTCATAAATATCAAATAACTGGTAGCTTTCTAATATTTTGCCGCCTCTCTGTGCAATCATAGCTTCAATCTGACCCGCCAGAATTTCTTTTGGCACAACCATACTAAGGTCACGGTTAACTGCAGGGAATTTGGCAATTCCTTCAAACTTACGGTCAAAGGTAGACATTTCCACTACCAGAGGCATATCCAGCACTGCAACATAAACACGATCGCCAATATCATAATTATCCGCTACTTCCGGATGCACTTCGCCCAAATATCCCACAACTTTTCCATTGTAAATGATATTTGCCTGACGTCCCGGATGCAAAAACGGTTTGCCGGACTTGGGATCATAGGTTTCCTTCTCATGCAGTCCTATTTTCTCAAAGAACTCTTCAATTACACCTTTCATTGTATAGAAATCACCTTCTCCATACATTCCAAGCGTAAACTGCATTCTCTCATCAGGAAGATCCTTAAGCGGAAGTTCTGTTGGCAGATATACATTTCCAAGTTCATACAAACGAACATTTTTATTTCTGTGATTGTAATTAAATGCCAGGGAGGTCAGCATCCCATTCAGAGAAATGGTTCTCATGATACTGAAATCTTCCCCCAAAGGATTAGAGATCTGGATTGCCTTTCTATATTCCGAATCTTCCGGCAAGAGCAGTTTGTCAAACACCTTAGGACTTTCGAAAGAATACGTCATACCCTGAGAAAAACCGCAGAATTCTGCAATATCTCTTGCCACTTCTTCGATTCTCAACTTAAAGGTCAGCTTCCCGGTGGTTGCTTCTCCTCTTGGAAGTGTCGTCGGTATATTGTCATAACCATAAAATCTTGCCACTTCTTCAGCCAGATCAGCCATGCGGAACAAATCATGGCGGAAAGTAGGTGCTATAATCTCGTTTGCCGCTGCATCGTATTCCAATCCAATTTTCTCAAAATATCCCAGCATTTCTTCTTTTGAAATATCAGTTCCTAACAGCGTATTAATCTTATCAGCATCAAAACCAATACGAACCGGATTTTTCTTCTTACCATACACGTCAGCCATACCGCCAACAACTTCTCCTGCTCCCAGCTCTTCTACCAGCTGGCATGCACGGTCTATCGCTGCCTGGGCATTATTTGGATCCAGCCCTTTTTCAAATTTACCGGAAGCATCCGTACGAAGTCCTACTTTCTTACTGGAAAGTCTGATATTCGTTCCATCAAAGCATGCCGCTTCAAAGAGCATTGTTTTAACATCATCCGTAATCATAGAATTTTCTCCACCCATGATTCCGGCAATACCAACTGCTTTTTCCCCATCACAGATCATCAGAACAGACTCATCCATCGTTCTTTCCTGACCGTCCAGGGTAACAAATTTCTCATCTGCATTTGCACGTCTCACAATGATTTCATGATTTGCAATGGTATCATAGTCATAAGCATGCATAGGCTGACCGTACTCTTCCATAACATAATTGGTAATATCGACAATGTTATTAATTGGACGGATACCGTTTGCTGCGAGGCGTCTCTGCATCCATTTCGGTGATGGAGCTATTTTAATATTCTTAACTACTCTTGCACAGTAGCGGGGGCACAGCTCCGTATCCTGTACTGTCACTTTGATATAATCATTTACATCTTCGTTATTTCCGGTTTTAGCAACAACCGGAGGTACAAACTTTTTATTAAATGTCGCAGCCGCTTCTCTGGCAATACCGATTACGCTATAGCAGTCCACACGGTTGGATGTAATCTCATATTCGAATACAACATCGTCTAAATCCAGCGCATGTATGGCACTTTCTCCTACCTTTGCATCCTCCGGAAAAATATAAATACCATACTCTGGTGCTTCCGGATACATCTCTCTTGTAGAACCCAGTTCTTCAATAGAGCACATCATACCGCAGGATTCAATTCCTCGCAGTTTTCCGTTTTTGATCTTTACTCCGCCTTTTGTCTTCTTGCCGTCATGTCCGCCCGCTACGCGTCCACCGTCCAGAACAACCGGAATCTTATCTCCTTCTTTTACATTTGGAGCGCCTGTTACGATCTGTACCGTTTCCGTACCCACATTTACCTGGCAGATAATCAGCTTATCTGCATCCGGATGTCTCTCTATAGATTCTATCTGTCCGATTATAATTTTTTCCAGATCTTCATCCAGCCTCTCAAATCCTTCTACCTTGGTGCCTGACAATGTCATTGCATCCGTATATTCCTGTGCATCCGCTTCCAGGTCCGGAACGTATGCTTTAATCCATGATAATGATGTATTCATTCTGTTTTCCTCTCTTTACTTAATTTCCATTAAAATTGTTTTAAGAAACGAATATCGTTTTCATACAGTAATCTCATATCGTCAATTTCATATTTCAAAAGAGCAATACGTTCCAGTCCCACACCAAATGCAAAACCGCTGTAGACCTCAGGGTCAATGCCGCACATTTCTAAAACATGAGGATGTACCATTCCACAGCCCAGAATTTCAATCCATCCGGAACCTTTACAGAAACGGCATCCTTCTCCGCCGCATTTAAAGCAAGTCACATCTACTTCTGCACTTGGCTCTGTAAACGGGAAATGATGAGGGCGGAATTTTGTCTTCGTCTCAGGCCCGAACAATTCTTTTGCAAACTCTTCCAGCGTTCCTTTTAAATCTGCAAATGTAATATTCTTATCAATTACCAATCCTTCGATCTGATGGAAAGACGGTGAATGTGTAGCATCTACTTCATCGGAGCGGAATACTCTTCCAGGTGCAATCATACGGATAGGAAGTTTGCCCTGTTCCATTACACGCGCCTGTACCGGTGAAGTCTGTGTCCTTAAAACAATGTCTTTATTTACATAAAAAGTATCCTGCTCATCCTTAGCCGGATGATTCGCCGGAATATTTAATTTTTCAAAATTGTAAAGATCGTACTCTACCTCCGGTCCTTCCACCACTTCATATCCCATGCCAACAAAGATACGTTCCACTTCTTCTAAAGCAATGGTATTTGGATGACGATGACCTACATTATTCTTCTTCGCCGGAAGTGTAACGTCAATCACTTCACTTTTTAATTTTTCTTCCCGAACCTTAGCTTCTAACTTCTTTTTTGTTTCTTCCAAAAAGTTTTCAATAGCAGCTCTGGTGTCATTCACCATCTGTCCTACCAGTGGACGTTCTTCCGGTGTTACATCTTTCATTCCTTTTAAAACCGCTGTCAGCTGACCCTTCTTACCCAGGAATGACACACGAACGTCATTTAATTTATCCAGTGCATCGGAAGTTTGGATCTGACTCAATGCTTCTTCTTTGATGGCTTGCAATTTGTCTTTCATTTTAATTCTCCTTTTCAATTGATCTGGTTCTTGTGGATCCTTGCGCAAGTCGCTCTGCAAGCAGGCTATTTACTCGCATCCCTTCACTTGCTGGCAGCCGTTCATCCGGCGTGCCACCTCGCCTGACGGCTCGGTCGCGGGCTATCGCCCTTTGCCTCTTTGCTTTCGCGCAAAAAAAGCCTCATCCCCCTGGTGTAAGGGACGAAGCTTGGAGTTCCGTGGTACCACCCTAATTCCTGCTGCTGCAGGCTCTTAATTAAGTATGCTTAACGCGCATGGTCGGCATTTCCTACTGTGATTTCAAAAATGCAGCTCCGGTGGGAAATTCGAATTTATCATCTGAACTTAAGGATGCTTCCAGCCGACGGCTTCCTCTCTCTGTAAGAAAATGATCTTCTACTGACACCTTCATCGCTTTTTATTATTAATAAATTTTATATTGCTCACTTACTATTACTATGACCTATTTTATCATATTTACTTAATCTGTCAAGTCAAAACTCGAACTATCTTCTAAATAGCAGTTAATTTCAGCACCAATGAATATAAACCACATGCAGAAATACAGCCACAGCATTACCATAACAGCAGATGTCAGACTTCCGTAAATGGATGACATTCTTTTTGCCATTTCAAAATAAATGGAAAATCCATAAGAAAAAATGGACCAGGCAAGTGCCGTAAATAATCCTCCGGGTAGAAGGTTGGCAAATCTGTCCTTACGGTTGGGCAGCAGTTTATACATCGCCATAAATAGCAGCGTGAGCAGCGTAATTGTTGCAATGGTTCTGACGCTGATTATAAATCCGGAGAATTCTTTTAGAAGAGGAACATATCTGATGATCAGATCATGTACCTGATTTCCAAATACCAGCAACAGCATTGCTGCTACAATAGAAACCAGAAAGAGCACTGTATAGAATGCGGAACGCAGACGCATATAAATATAATTTCTAGTCTCACGAATTCCCTGAACGGAGTTTAACCCGTTTGTAACTGCCATAACTCCTCTTCCCGCAGCCCACACGGCAGCAATAGCCGTTCCTGACAGCAATGCGGTAGATCCGGTATAGACACCGCCCACCAGTCCATCCAGAACCTCGCGAAAAGAAGCAGGCAAAACACCCATTACCATATCCACCACATCGTCCGGAGTAAGCGGGGTATACTTGAGCAGAGTCAGCAGGAGCATGATAAAGGGTATAAAACTCATGATAACATAAAAAGCAGACTGTGCAGAATAAGCATCCACACGGTCCCGCTTAGCTTTCCTCAAAAAATTCAAAATAAATCTGATGATAGTGCAAATAGCTTTCATAATACCCCTCTAACTTTTTTATGTGAACCAATCATAGCACGTTTTTGGTCTCACTGCAAGCCCGCATGTTTGACCCACGCACGTTCTCCACACGTTTGAACGGCTCTGCATTTTTAGAGGGACATATTAATCTTTTATCCAATCTGTACATCACCATAAAAATATTTTAATATTTCTTCATATCCCATACCTGCGTCCGCCATATGCCTTGCTCCGTTTTGGCTCATTCCTTTTCCATGCCCGTATCCACCGCCTGTAAGCGTATAGCTTACTAATGCATCGTTTTCATAATTAGGAGTCAGATAAAAAAATGCACTTGGCAGCAGTGACATACCGGTGGCTTCGCTTCCATCCTGTTCCACTACCGCAATATTGGCAGGGGACAGCAATTTACGAACCGTGTACTCTCCCTCTACCGAAATATTCTGATTCTCTCCCTGAACGGTAAATTTCGCAATTGCCCCGTTTGTTTCTCTGGAATCGATACTTAGAGACGTTACATTCCCAGTGCCCGGCTGCCACGCATTTGCCAGCCGCGTAAGCTCATCGACTGTAAAAACAGCCTTCCAGCGGTACCAGGGTTCAGTTGCTTCATACGCCGTATGATTATCAGTTGTCATAAATGAGGCAAAAACTGTTTCCTGAGACAGATCCTGACTCAGATTCACACCGCAGGATGTAGAATAATAAAGCGCATCTACAATTTCTCCATTGGAACGCATCACCTCTCCGGCGGTAGCATTTACGGCCTCTGTAGCACGCTCATCCCGCTTCTGGTTATTATAAACCTGATAGGAGACACTATCGTCAACGTCTACATCAAATTCAGCTCCCCGCCCGTTCTGCATCTGTTTAAGCGCATAGCTTCTGGCACAGATCGCCTGCACTTTGAGAGATTCAAGCGGATATGCAGCCGGCATTTCACTGGGCACAACGGAACAGAGATAAGTTTCCAGGGGCAGCTCATTTATAACAAGAAGCCCTGCATCCCTTTTTACAATTTCAAAGTTCCCCAGGTACGATGGATTTTCATAACCCCTTTTCAACCCCGGCAAAGTAATCTCACCGTCTTCTCCCTTTGGCTGGATTCTCAATACCCCGTTACTCAAATAAGGGCTGTCGCCAGTTATCGTCAGCGGTTCAGAAGACGGATGTTCTTCTGTTGCTTCTCCATATTGCAGCACATAATCCGAACTGCACTGAAGAGTAACACTACTATGATACTCACCTGCATAATCATCTGTCTTAATCAAAACACGTATGAGGGGATTTTCCGGTGCTGCAGTCTGTGTATCCCCGGGTGCCGCCTGTCCATCCTGCGTTTCCTCTTCCTTCGACTGCTTCTGCTCGTCTGCTGCCTGCTGATTACTTTCTTTTTCTTTTCCATCGGACTTCTTTTTAGCCGTCTTTGTCTCATTTGTTTCCGGGGCTTCTTTTTGCTTTGCCAAATCTGTCTGAATTGTCTCCTGTAATTTATTCAGGACATCATCACCCTTTTTTTTATAAGTGTCATAAAAACACAGCAGTAAAAAAGCCATGATACAGCCGCTTAATATAAGAATTTTTCCAAAGGTATTGTCATCCTTCATTCCTTGCTCCTGTTTTCTCTTCATTTATTTACTAGTATATCCAAAAACAGGAGAAAAAGAACGTGAAATAAGGACATAGTGTTATTTTTTTGAAATAGTAAAAGATCCGGCATTTTATACTCTTTTGACAATACAATTAAATTGTACTGCCAAAAGAGTTAAAATGCCGGACCTGCTCAAATTCAATCTTTACAATCCTATACAAATTTATAGATTGTTGTTGTATCATAAACTTCCCCTGCCTTCAAAATGGAAGAAGGAAAATGCTCATGATTAGGCGCATCCGGGAAAAATTGTGTTTCCAGACACAATCCGCTTCTCTTCTGATATGCGATGCCGCCTTTTCCTATCTGTGTTTTTTCAATAAAGTTTCCGGTATAGAATTGTACACCTACACAATCCGTGTAAACTTCCATTGTTCTTTTGGTTAACGGATCTGTTACCTTAGCTATTTTACGCAGTTTTTCTTCACCATTTTGATTCAATACAAAGTTATGGTCATAGCCGTGAGCCAGCTGTATCTGTTCATATGTATCATCAATATCATCACCAATACGTCTTGTTTTCCGGAAATCCATAGGAGTTCCTTCCACACTTCTCAACTCTCCTGTCGGAATAGATTCTTCATCGATTACGGTAAAGGCATCTGCATCCATCCATAAGGTGTGATCCAGTATCGTCCCTTTATCATGGCCCGCCAGATTAAAGTAGCTGTGATTTGTCATATTTGCAATCGTATCTGCATCAGACACCCCTGTATAATGAATCCTGATTTCATTTTCATCTGTCAGTGTATAAGATACCGTAACATCAAAATTTCCGGGCAGTCCTTCATCTCCATCCGGACTATAATGGGTAAATTTTACTGTTGCCTCTTCTTCCAGAAGCTCCATATCCCAGATTACCTTATCAAATCCTCTGGTTCCGCTGTGAAGACTATTGCCATTTTCATTCTGTTCCATCTGATAATCCACACCATTAATCGTTACTTTTGCTTTACCGATACGATTGCCATTCCTTCCGATCACAGCTCCAAAGAAGCCACCGTTGGCAGCATAATCCGTAACATCTTCATATCCTAATATCACATCTTCAATATGGCCTTTTTCATCCGGCACTGTTGCAGACACCAGGGTAGCTCCATAATTTGTCACTTCAATCCCCATGCCCTTTTTATTCATAATCGTAACAATTTTGGCCTCCTGGCCATTTCCGGTTTTCCCAAACAAACTCGTCTTCATCCCCATATCTCTGTCTGCTCCTTTTAGTTTTATGTACTTATATCGATCTTTATACGATGTCACTATTATACACCCAGTCTAAAAAGCTTACAACTTGTTTTTCCACATTTTTCAAACAACATAATAACGCAAAAAAAGAACATCTGCTAAGCAAATGCTCTTTTTTGTAAGCCCCAAAGTGCCGTTTCCTATCTTTTGACTCCTAGCAAAGCTAGGTGGGTAACCGCAACTGCGACATCTGTCTTCCACTGCAATCGGTGGCCTGACATCCTTCACAGCAATGTAGGAATCCCATAAAAGTACATGTAGGTTCAAAATGATAGGATTGTCGAACACCCCAGGTAACTTACTGTTTATGTTATTATATAAATATTATACTCTAGTATTCATTCAATTTCAATATATAATTCAATAAAGAATGATTTACCAGAAATTATGTACTATTGCATAAATATACCGGGCGGTGTTATCCACCCGGATCTCACTGTTCAAAATTTGTTTTTATTATCGCATCATTAATTTTAAATGTCAAGCAATTAACAATCTATTTTTCTTATTTTATACATATTTTACAATTAAAAAATTTTACTATTTTTCTTTTCCAATTTATGATATGATAAAGAATGGATTTTAATCCTTTAGCACACTAAAACAGAACAGGAGGAAACAACTATGAGTACGTATTCAGAAATTACACCTGATATTCTCGCTCTATCTAAGCTGGCAACTGATACCAGCCAGATCAACACGGAGCTGTACACAAAATACGAGGTAAAAAGAGGTCTTCGTGACATTAGTGGTAAGGGCGTTCTTGCAGGCCTGACCGACATTGCAGAGATCCGCTCTTATACCGTTGTAGACAGCGAAATGATTCCCTGTGAAGGTAAACTCTTCTACCGCGGTATCGATGTAGAAGACATCGTCCAGGGGTTCATCCATGATGACCGTTATGGCTTCGAAGAAGTAACTTATCTGCTTCTTTTCGGTACACTTCCAACGGAAGAGCAGTTACGTGACTTTTCCAACCTGCTTGCTACATACCGTACACTGCCTACCAGCTTTGTCCGGGATATCATTATGAAAGCGCCAAGCCAGGATATGATGAACACCCTTGCACGAAGCGTCCTGACACTTTATTCCTATGATGACAGGGCAGATGACGTTTCCATTCCAAATGTCCTTAGACAATGCCTGCAGTTAATCAGCCTTTTCCCTATGCTTTCTGTATATGGCTACCAGGCATACAGCCACTATCACGACGGCAACAGCCTTTTTATCCACTCACCCCAGCCAGAACTATCTACCGCTGAAAACATACTTCACATATTACGTCCAAACAGCAAATTCACGAAACTGGAAGCCAAGATTTTAGATGTTGCACTGATTCTGCATATGGAACATGGCGGCGGTAATAACTCTACCTTTACAACCCATGTAGTCTCTTCATCCGGAACTGACACCTACTCTTCTATGGCTGCTTCTCTTGGTTCTTTAAAAGGACCGAAACATGGCGGAGCCAATATCAAAGTAGTTAAGATGTTTGAAGACATGAAAAAATCAGTAAAAGACTGGTCCGATGAAGGTGAAATCAAAAATTACCTGAAACGCTTGTTAAACAAAGAAGCATTTGACCATGCCGGATTGATCTATGGTATGGGACATGCGGTTTACTCCTTATCCGATCCAAGAGCAAATATTTTTAAATCTTTTGTAGAAAGCCTGTCTAAAGAAAAAGGCCGGGAAGAAGAATTTAAGCTCTACTCCATGATTGAGCGCCTGGCTCCCCAGGTTATCGGCGAAGAACGTAAAATCTATAAAGGTGTAAGCGCTAACGTGGACTTCTACAGCGGATTTGTTTATAGCATGCTGGATCTTCCGACTGAGTTATTTACCCCGATCTTTGCAATCGCCCGTGTTGTCGGATGGAGCGCTCACCGTATCGAAGAATTGGCAAATAACGGAAAAATTATCCGTCCTGCTTACAAGAGTGTTGCCAAGCATAAAGAGTACACACCACTCCATGAACGCGGATCGGCTGAATAGGCTTATCTTATTATCTATAAAAAGAGTTTCAACCACCATGACACAGCGGTTGAAACTCTTTTTAACATTTACCAGTATATTTTCATTGACTTTCTGGTAATCATTACAAACCATACCATCACAATCAGTCCGATTGCCAGAATGATTAATGACCCCATTCCCAAAATTTTAAAATAGTCACCTATAAGACTGACGATTCCAATGATCAGCAATACAATACCAAAGACTAAAAGCCTTGGTGTCATATATTTGATGTAACCTGCTTTATCCTTACATTTTGAAACCGAGATATCTCTGGATAACAAAACATTTTCTTTTATCTCACCTTTTGTTTTCATAAGATAAAAAGCATATAAAACATATACGCCGCAGCCTACGAAAAGTAAATCCATGAGCATGTACATACTATCCATAACAAAACCCTGCCTTTCCAAGACCCGCTTATATATTTAAGAACTTTTTCACGATGTCTTTCATCTCATTTACTTCTACAACAGTATCGTGAAGTACCGGAGCTGTTCTGATTTCTTCAATTGCACCCGGAACTTTCACTTTAGAAATCTTGCAAAGCTCATCTACCAATTCAAAATCAGTCATAGCATCATACTTCATATCAATAGCATCCATAACACTCCTTGTAAATTTATAAGGACTTGCGGTAGATGCAATTACAGACTTGTTATTATCTTTTTTCTCTGCTTCATATTTTTTAAATACACAGGAAGCTACTGCTGTATGGGTGTCCATGATATATCCGGTTTTTTGGTAAACCGAAGCAATTTCCTGTGCAGTTTCTTCTTCCGTGGCATAATTACCACAGAAATCAGAAAGCTGTGCCTTCATCTCTTCCGTAATGTGGTACTTACCTTCTTTGCCAAGGGCAGCCATCATTTCAAGATTCTTATCCGCATCTTCTCCGGCAATCTTATAGATAAGGCGTTCCAGATTACTGGATATCAAAATATCCATAGATGGAGATGTGGTAAGAATAAATTCACGGTTTCTGTCATATGTACCGGTTGTAAAGAAATCATACAATACTTTGTTATCATTAGACGCGCAGATCAGCTTATCAATCGGCACACCCATATTCTTAGCATAATATGCAGCCAGAATATTCCCGAAGTTACCGGTCGGTACAACTACGTTGATTTTCTCAGATTTGTCTATCTCTTTTGACGCATATAATTTTGCATAAGCATATACATAATAAACCACCTGTGGCACCAGACGTCCGATATTGATGGAGTTGGCAGAAGAAAATTGGAATCCGGCATCTGCCATCTGTGCTTCCAGTTCCTTATCCCCGAATATATTCTTTACACCTGTCTGTGCATCATCAAAGTTTCCATTAATCCCCACAACAAACGTATTATCACCCTTCTGGGTAACCATCTGTTTTTCCTGTATCGGACTAACACCGTCTTTGGGATAGAAAACTACAATTCTGGTACCGGGAACATCTGCAAAACCGGCTAAAGCAGCTTTTCCGGTATCTCCTGAAGTAGCTGTCAGAATTACGATTTCATTTTTTACATTATTTTTTTTCGCTGAAGTTGTAAGTAAATGAGGCAGAATTGAAAGTGCCATATCTTTAAATGCAATTGTAGCGCCATGAAACAGCTCCAGATAGTAAGCGCCATCTTCTTTCTTAATCGGTGCTATCTCAGTAGTATCAAACTTTTCATCGTATGCTTTGGCAATACAGGATTTTAATTCTTCCTCTGTAAAATCCGTAAAAAACAGCTTCATAACCTCATATGCTGTTTCCTGGTAGCTCATACCTGCCAAAGTCTCCATGTCTACATCTAATGCAGGAATGCCGGATGGAACAAATAGCCCACCGTCTGCGGATAATCCCTTTAAAATTGCCTGGGAAGCTGTTACTGCAGTTTCATTACTTCTCGTACTTTTGTATAACAAATCCATCATCTTCATCCTTTACATTTGGTTTAAATTATATTCTTTAAGTACAGATTATAGCATACCTTTCCAAAGTACACAAGACGAAAAAAGGCAGCCGCACAAAAACGCAGCCGCCTATTTATCAATAACCTTCGTATGTAAAAAATTCATGTCCGCCATACACGAACAATTTCTGCAATTTGGTATCAAACCAGTTCACATTAATCTGGTCTGCACTGGATCTTGCAATAAAGTACAATGCCCCTTCGGAATAGTCTTCCCCATTTAAAGCACGGTCAACTGCTTCAATTGTTTCATCCGAAATCGTAACACTGTCAATTCTTCCGTCTGCCGTGGGCGAAAACTGCGGATCACCATTTACCCGCTCCCATACAACATCATAAATACTATCCGGGAAATGGCTGTTATTCACTCTGTTCAGCACTACATTTGCCACCAGAATCTTACTTTTCATATCCCCGCCGGTTGCTTCCGCTTCCACTATGCGAAGAAGTGCATCGTAATCTTCCACCGGCATATGGTTGTCCTTCACAATCTGCGAAGCACTGTAACCAACTGCACCGGCCTGTTCCATTCCCTTTTCAATTGTCATCCTGTTTACTTCTCTCCTGCTGGCTTTGGATGCACCTACCAGTATTTCCTCTCCTGCTCCTGATACTTCCTGTGCTTTTGAAGACCTGGACAGTTCTTCCATACTGGATATACAATTCATGATACCCATAAGGCCTGCCTGGAATTTTTTATCTTTCGCCTTTTGCGGTGTTTCGTCTGAAACCGCATTCTGTTGTGTAACGGCATATACCTTGTTTTTACCGCCATCACTGAAGCCGACTGCACAAAGCAGGACTGCAGTACATATAACTGCAACAAAAGTAGCAGCTACGCAATTAATACGGCATCCGCGGTATCTTCGTCTGAACAAATATTTTTTTAATTTGTACAACTTCCTAACTAGCGATTTTAACAGCCACATACGGCGTTCCTCATCTTTCCTAAAATAATTGCTCCCCTTTATTTTTATATTTTTAAATATTTAAAAACAAATATTATGTACACAAAGCCCCCTCGCTTGTCTGTGTATTGCAATTATATTGAAAAGAAAAGAATGTGTCAAGCACGAATTCATATTTTTGTAATATCTTACATGTACATTTTTTTATCACATTGTTGATATGTGCACTTATTATATATTTTAAAGATTTTATGTGCATATTTTTATATAATATTACCAGTTCTTTTTTCCAAGTTTTTACTATTTTTATGGATTATTTTTCTACATTTTACAACATTTTTCTCTAAACCCCTTTGTTTTTGGGCATTTTAATGTTGATTTAATCTCTCAGTAATATTTTTGCAACAATTTAATTATTTTGAAATATTTTATATAATTTTGTAATTTACTGGGTTTGTCTGTCGGTTCTTCTGTGGATAACATTTAAAATTTAGCATTAGATTTTCGTTCTAAATAATTTTTTTGTGCTTCAGCAGGTATATAATTTTCATTTTTGTGCAAACTATTTAGTACCATTATCAAGGAGGTGAAAAATATGAAAAACGAATCCATCAAATGTTCCGTAAACAATTGCACTCATCATGCAGAAACAGAAAACTATTGTACACTTAATGCTATCAAAGTTGGAACACATGAATCTAACCCAACTAAGATCGAATGTACAGACTGCGAATCTTTCGTAAACAAAAGCAAATAAGATTTTTTATCAGAGAGGGGCCTGATGCTCCTCTCTATATATCTCTTAACTTGCAATTTTTACTTTTTATTGATAAAATAGTCTCACTAAACATAAGGAGGACTATTTAATGGGCTGTTCTAACAAAAGACCATGTACCTGTACATATGACTGCCCCCGTCATGGTAAATGCTGTGAATGTGTGGCTCATCACCGTGACAATAACGAAGGGGTACCCGGCTGCTTCTTTTCAGCAGAAGCGGAAGCCACATATGACCGCAGTATCGAAGCGCTGTGTAAAGATAACGGACTTATCTGATCATTATTATATTCCGCAGCACATCAAATAATACGGCAATGATTACACCATTGCATTGCATTGGAAAAGCCTTGATATTTATGATAAACACATAAATATTAAGGCTTTTTATATAATTTTATTTTATTCTGCAACCATATTATTAATTGCTGTAACTAATGCATGAATAGATGCCTGGATAATATCCTGATCTACGCCTGCACCCCAGAAGAGTTCGCCGTCTTTATTGCGGATTCCCACATAAGCGATCGCTTTGGAGCTGGAACTCTGTTCTAATGCATGTTCCTGGTAAGTAATTAAATCGTATTCCAGACGGAACTGTTTCTTAAGCGCATTGCTTACGGCATTCAAACGTCCATTACCGGCTGCAATAGCAGTGCGGCTTTCTCCATTTACATCTACTACAACTTCTGCTATGATGCCATTATGCTGTTTGAAGTGTACTTCTGTAATATCGTATGGAGTTGTAATCTCTTCGTATTTGTCTTTGAACAGCTGGAAGATTTCTTCCGGCATAAGTTCTTTGTGCTGTTCGTCCGATACGGATTTCGCTGCGTACCCCATTGCTTCTCTCATCTTTGCAGGTAAATTCAGGCCGAAATTCTGTTCCAGAATATATCCGATACCGCCTTTTCCGGACTGGCTGTTGATACGGATAACATCTGCTTCGTACAGTCTTCCCACATCGGTAGGGTCGATAGGCAGATATGGAACTGTCCACTGGTCACAGTCATGCTCTTCTCTGTATTTCATGCCCTTTGCAATTGCATCCTGGTGGGAACCTGAGAAGGCCGCAAACACTAACGCACCGCTGTATGGGCTTCTCATATCAATCTTCATTCCGGTAAACTCTTCGTATGCGTCGCAGATTGCAGGCATGTTACTGAAGTCAAGTTCCGGATCCACCCCCTGGGAATACATATTCATTGCCAAAGTCACAATGTCTACATTACCGGTACGCTCTCCGTTGCCGAACAAAGTACCTTCAATTCTGTCAGCACCTGCCAAGATACCCATTTCCGCATCGGAAACACCGCATCCTCTGTCATTGTGCGGATGCAGGGAAACGATAACATTTTCCCGGTATTTCATATGATCACACATATATTCAATCTGGCTGGCATATACGTGAGGCATTGAATGCTGAACCGTACTTGGCAAATTGATGATAACCTTATTGTCAGGAGTCGGCTGCCATACATCTAATACTGCGTTACATACTTCCAGGGAATATTCCACTTCTGTTCCTGTAAAACTCTCCGGGCTGTATTCAAATGAGAAGTTTCCTTCTGTTGCTGCTGCCAGTTTCTTTAATAATGATGCACCCTCTACTGCAATATTCAGAATTTCTTCTTTTGATTTCTTAAATACCTGTTCTCTCTGTGCCTGGGAAGTGGAGTTATATACATGAACAACTGCTTTTTTTGCTCCCTTCAATGCTTCAAAGGTTTTACGGATGATGTGTTCTCTCGCCTGTGTCAGCACCTGAATGGTAACATCATCCGGAATTAAATCTTTTTCAATCAATGCTCTCAAAAACTGATATTCCGTATCCGACGCAGCCGGAAATCCAACTTCAATTTCTTTAAATCCAACTTTTACTAATAATTTAAAAAATTCTATCTTCTGCTCTAATGACATAGGAACAATTAAAGCCTGATTTCCATCCCTCAGGTCTACACTACACCAGATTGGTGCTTTTTCAATATGATCCTTCTTTGCCCAGTTCATTGCATTTACTGGCGGCATAAAATACTGCCTTGTGTACTTATTCACATTTTTCATATTCTTAATCTCCTTTTCTTGTTTTGCCATGTCCGCTTGTTCCATGTATATGTTGATAATCGTCTGCAATTCTTAAATGTCAGATAACATGTATCTGCATCCTGCCACACCTGTTCAGCAGGCAAATCTCGATAACAACTTATTTTAGGAAACAAAAAAAGTCCTTCGTCTCCTGACAATCCCGTTGTCATTTAGAGACGAAAGACTAAAATATACTTGTCTTGCGCGGTACCACTCTATTTTATGAATTTCTTCATACACTCATCAGATACGGATTCAATAGAATCTTATATCCTACCCAGATAACGGTTGGGGTTCCGTCTGCGTCTACTTTTCTCTATCCAGCATTTAAACTATATTAAGAATTTGGGGCAGCCGCTCCAAGGTGAGTTCCAATTTCTTCCTCAACTGTCTCGCATCAACCGACAGCTTTCTGTAATCAGAAATAATTGTACTATTCCTCTTCATTGCATTTACTCTTATCAACTATAGTACTAACAATATCACTTCTTTCAGAAATTGTCAATTAGTTTTTAAGGAAAAATATTGCGTGGTCAGTTCCGCGTCTGCGCTTGTGATTGGCGGTGCCAGGAATATTTCCCCAGTCATATCATCATCTATTACATACATCAGGGTATAGCTTAACGTTTCACCCGGCTGAATCGTACGGAAGAAAAATTGATGAATTCTGTCATTGCCTTCTACATTCTGCGGTTTATCAAAGTATACCGGCATCTCAAGTATCGGCCAATTCTCCATAGGGACAGGCATATATTCCCATTTGCTGTCCTGGTCATATGTCCCATCTGCACGCTGCTGCAGCCTTGCAATATTCAGATATAACGGAGCATCCACTGCTTTTTCAGCATAGTTCTTCACCTGGACATCCACTACCAGGAACTTACTTCCCACAGACTCTTCCGTACTTTCGTCAACATTCAACTTGCCGTCTTCACTCATCTTCTGGCGAAGATGATCGCGCAGGCTTCCGTCTTCGTTCAGGCAGGATGCTATCTCCTCATCATAATTATAGAAATTTTCCTTTGGATATTCTGATATGGTATCCACATATTGTGCGCTTTCAATGGTATATCCAAATTTGTTGAACCCACCACCTTCTGCAGCAAGCTCATCATCATCGAAATCCTGAGACTTAATTTCCTGTCCTATGGGCACAATCCTGTCTTCTCCAACTCCTGCTTCTTTTGCTTTCTGGTACTGTTCAACCCGTTTCTGGTCTTCCAGCTGCATTTCCTTTTCTTTTTCCAACTCTTCAGCTGTAGGGAGTGCCACCGTTTCATCCTGGGATTTTTCTATTATAAGCTGGTCTGCCACTTTCTTTAATTCATCAACCGGAACGTCATAGAACCCCCATACCTCTATGACATAACCATCCTCAGGATTAAATAAGAGCACACAGTTCCCCCTCCTGTATTTTTCCGCTTCCTTTACGGTAATTACATGGGCTTCCATCCCATTTAAAGTTGTCTTTTCCACATTTTCAATCTTGTCCACAGAAAATTCGTTGTTGATCCGGTCAATATCCACTGTAGTCATAGGAATGATGGATATTCCGTTTCCCCAGCTATCTTCTTTACAGAATTTATTCTCGGCAAATTCAGTTGTATACCCTTCCGGCAGATACCCAGGCTTCACATCAATTTTATTTGCACTTAATTCATAATCAACCGTAAACTTATACGATACCGAATCATTGCTTTCCACTACTTCTTTTTGGAAGAATCCATTTGCCGCCAGAGCCACTAAGGAAGTGGTTGCGATAAGTGCTGCCGCCGCTGCTGCCACAACTACTTTCTTATAAGCACGACGCTTTCCTCTTCCGGTTTTTTTACTTCGAATTTCCTGATATGCCTGATTCATTTTCTGGTCAACCACATTTGAAGTTGTAATTTCTTCTTTTAAAATTTTCTTAGCTTCTTCTTCCGAATATAATTTTCCCATTTTTTCACCCATTGCATATTACATATTACATATTACAGTATAATATGTGATATGGCCACGATAAAGCAGATTGAAAGAATAAAATTGTGGCATCCTTTCTATTTTATTATTTTCTTCCAACTTACTACCTGCCTGCACAGGCTATGTCCTTTTGATATTCTCTTGCAAAGTTCTGCCTTGCACGAAGCAAGCGGCTTTTCACCGTATGCTCATTCATTTCCAGAAGTTCTGCAATCTCTCTTGTATTAAAACCTTCTACATAATATAAGATCAGGATTGTACGGTACTTCTCATTCAGAGCATTCAAAAGTTCTGTAAATTCCAGGTTATCCTGGGGCAGGTCGGGATCAGCCAATTCCGGGAACTCATCCATCAGGCATAATGACTTATTTTGTTTTAAAATGTCTTTGCAATTATTAATCAGAATACGAACCAGCCATGTTTTGAAATATCTTGGCTCTTTCAATGTTTCTAACTTTTCATAACACTTTAAAACCGTTTCCTGCATGGCATCAGCAATATCTTCCTCGTGGTGCAGATAAGATTTCGCGATCTTGTACATGCTCTGCTTATTTAATTCCATAAGCTTGATGAAAGCCTCTTCATCATTTTTCTGTGCCTTGATTACCAGATGCTTCAATGGAACACCTCCTTTTTCAAAGTGCATTTTCTCCACATTTTTCCGCACTTTTATGTGTTTACAATCATTAGACAGATACGATTGGAAAAAGGATGCATTATATGAAAATATTTTATTTTGGAAAATATACTGCGTCTGGTGATAGATCCTCTCCGCGTATTTATGCCGGAAGACACTAGTTTCTTCCATATATAATAATACCTTATACCTCGTCGCCATTCAGCAGCCGGTCTAAAATTACTTTTCGATGATTGATAAACATTTCCATTACCTGATAGCATTCTGCATCTTCATATGCTATGGGTAATACACTGTCAGCATCAAAAGAGTATATCCCGGCATCCGGCATACCAAGTAAAACAGGCGAATGCGTGGCTATGATAAATTGTGATCCTTCTTTTGCAAGCTGTGAGATATATAACAAAAGCGTCAACTGTCTCTGGGGCGACAGTGCCGCTTCCGGCTCATCTAAAATATAAACCCCGTCTCCCCGGAAACGATTCTGTACAATCGCCAGAAAACTCTCCCCATGCGACTGGTGATGAAGCGATTTTCCTCCATAACCGCTCAAGAATGCCGGATCCATCATGATTCCTCCGCCAGTGGTTTTCGCCAGTTCCTCCATCTTAGTTGCCACATTGTAGAAACTCTCTGCCCTTAAGAAAAACCCGTCTTTTGCTTTTCGAATGCCTTTTACGATACGAAGATGCTTCCACAAATCCGTATGGGTGTCATTGGAGGAAAAATTGTAATGAACGCTGCCGCCCTCCGGGTTAAAACCATATGCTACCGCAATTGCCTCCAGCAGTGTAGATTTCCCGGAACCATTTTCCCCAACGAAAAAAGTAATATTTTGGTGAAAATCCAATTCTTTTATGGAAGACAGTGCTTTAATATCACGATAGTAAGCATCCGGATCTGTTTTTTCCCACTCTATTTTTATTGACCGTATATATTTATGATCCATAATTACTCTCCCTCTTTTATAAATCAAACAAGCTCAATTGGGTAATCTGATAGTTCTTCTGATAACCGTAAATAATATCCTGCATTTTATAACGTATTCCAAACTTTTCGCATTCATTTGCAAATATTCCCCATAATTTTTTCGCCCTGGGACTTCTGCATTCATAATAATTACCAAATCGCCTGATATATTTTTCCACCAGTTTTTCACCAGGAAATAATTCATCTAACTTTTCAAAATACCATTCTCTTTGATTCAGGCGCAGAGTCACACCAAAGGCAGGATAGATAAATTTACCGCCCATTTCTGCTGTCAGCTGCACGATACGCAGTATATTTTCTTCACTGTCCTCTAAAAAAGGCAGCACCGGCATCAGCAAAATACCCGCAAAGATACCATGTGAGGACAATTCTCTCAGGGCTTCAAAACGGCTGGATGAAGGCGCCACCCCGGGTTCTATTTTCTTACATAATTCATCATCTGCCGTAGTTACGGTAATCTTGCACAAAACCGGTGAATGTTCCTTTATTTCTTCCAGAATATCTATGTCTCTTGTGATAAGGGGGCTTTTTGTCGCAATTGCAGCACCAAAACCAAAAGCGTCAACAAGTTCTAAAGCATGTCGGGTAAGCATCAGATTTTTTTCAAAAGGATTGTAGGGATCACTCATGGCACCTGTTCCTACTACTCCTGTTTTTACTTTTCTTCGCAAATCATCCCGGATAATCTGCAAAGCATTTTCTTTCGCCCTCACCCGGTCAAAATCATCAATGCGGTAACACTCGGAGCGGCTGTCGCAGTAAATGCACCCGTGACAGCATCCTTTATAAATATTCATATTATAATCGATTCCAAACCAGGAATCTGCGCTCTTTGTTCTGGTAACAATGGTTTTTGCCGGTATGTATTCCATATGAACTCCAATCCGCATGCAAATCGTATAATCTGCAGGCTTTTTTCTGTATTTGATTATTATACTGCCTTTCAAAAAACAGAACAATTGTTTTTTTAGAATTCCTTTCATTTTCCAATTGCTTTTTTCTAAATATCACTTATAATGAGATTATCAATACAGAACAGGAGTGATTATCATCGAAGCGTTAAAAGACGGCTATCTGAATATTCATGATGCCGAAATCTACTACCGCATTTATGGCGATAGTGAAAATGAGAATACTATATTGTTCATTCACGGGAATGGCGAAGACTGGACCTGCTTTCAGCGTCAGTTAGAAGTATTTTCCAAAGACTACAGAGTAATTACGATGGACAGCCGGGGACACGGTCGGTCTATGGTATCTAATACAGCGATTACTCTGAAGCAAATTGCCAAAGACGCAGTTATGCTGCTCCAGAAACTGGGAGTTACCCATGCAGCACTGATTGGATTCAGCGATGGCGCAAATGCAGCACTTGAAATTGCCTTAAACTCTACATTTAAAATAGACTTTCTGGTTCTTGCCGGAGCCAATCTGTCCCCCTCCGGCGTAAAATTTACCTATCAGTTTCCAATTATGATTGGCTATTATCTGTGTTCTTTTATTGCTAAATTTGACAAAAAAGCATTACATAATGCTTCCATATTAGGCCTTATGGTGAAGGAACCCCGTATACACCCGGAAATGCTTGCAAAGATCACTGTTCCCGCCCTGGTAATTGCCGGACAGCACGATATGATCAAAGAGAGCCACACGAAGCTGATCGCACATTCTCTGCCAAAAGCACAGTTGAAAATCATACCTGGAGCCAATCATTTTGTATTTGGTAAATGGGCAGATGAAACAAACCATTTTATTTTATCATGTTTAAAAACCCCGCCAAAGCATTAACGCTTCGGCGGGGTTTTTTATGCAATTATGCAGTTTTTATAAACTGGCTGTTGTACAGATCCGCATAGAATCCGTTCTTACTCATTAACTCATCGTGGTTACCCTGTTCTACAATATTACCGTCTTTCATAAACAGTATCAGGTCTGCATCACGAATCGTAGATAATCTGTGGGCAATTACAAAACTGGTACGTCCCTTCATCAGATAATCCATTGCTTTCTGGATACGGACTTCCGTTCTTGTATCAACGGAACTGGTTGCCTCATCCAGGATTAAGATCTTGGGATCAGCAAGAATCGCTCTGGCAATTGTCAGCAGCTGCTTCTGCCCCTGAGATATATTACTGGTCTCTTCATTTAACACCATGTTATACCCACCGGGCAGAGTCTTAATAAAGTTATGGGCATGTGCCGCTTTGGAAGCAGCAATAACTTCCTCGTCGGTAGCTCCCAGACGTCCGTAACGGATATTTTCCATGATCGTTCCATTGTACAGCCAGGTATCCTGTAATACCATACCGAACATTTCACGGAGTTCACTTCTGTTGAAATTCCGAAGATCATGGCCATCTACCTTAATGGATCCTGTATTGACATCATAAAAACGCATCAGAAGCTTGATCATTGTGGTCTTTCCTGCGCCTGTCGGTCCAACAATTGCGATTTTCTGACCCTCATTAATATGCGCTGAGAAGTCATGAATTGTTATATGCTCCGGATTATAGCCGAAGCTTACATGTTCAAATTCTACATTTCCCTGTAAGTGATCAATATGAACCGGATTTTCAACCTTCTGGTCTTCTTCCTCTTCCTCCAGGAATTCAAATACTCGTTCTGAAGCTGCTGCCGTAGCCTGCAGCATATTAGTTACCTGGGCGATCTGCTGGATCGGCTGGGTGAAGTTACGAATATACTGGAAGAAGGACTGTATCTGGCCTACTTCAATACTTCCCTTGATTACCAAAAATCCGCCGAGAAGTGCAACCATAACATACCCCAGATTTCCTACAAACTGCATAATAGGCATCATCATTCCGGAAAAGAACTGGGATTTCCATGCAGATTCATATAATTTCTGATTTGTTTCTTTAAACTCTGTTACTACCGCATGTTCTTTGTTAAATACTTTTACAATATTATGACCGCTGTATACTTCTTCCACCTGTCCGTTTACATCTCCCAGGTATTTCTGCTGCTGCTGGAAGAATTTCTGTGAAAACTTCATAACTCTGCTGATAATCAGCATTGAGATCGGGAGTATTAAAAGTGCACAAATCGTCATAATGATGTTGATGCGAAGCATCATGATGAATACACCAATCAACATGGTCACCGAAGTAATCAGCTGCGTAACACTCTGATTTAAGCTCTGTCCCAAAGTGTCCACATCATTGGTAATTCTGGAAAGAATCTCTCCTGTAGTTCTGCTTTCGAAATACTTCATTGGCATACGGTTAATCTTATGGGATATATCTTTTCTTAAATTATAAGATACATCATTTGATATTCCGGACATAATGAATCCCTGTATAAAGGAGAGGCAGGCACTCATCACATATAATCCCAGCAGTGTCAGGAGAATCTCACCGATTTTATCAAAATTAATACCGCCGGTACCATTGATTTTTCCCATTAAGCCATTAAAAATTTCTGTCGTTGCATTACCTAAAATAGTCGGTCCGATGATTGCAAATGTTGTACTGGCAATTGCGAATACCATCATAATCAAAAACCGGAATTTATATCGTCCCATATAACCTATGAGCTTTTTCATCGTACCTTTAAAGTCTTTTGCTTTCTCACCCGGAACCATATGTCCGCCCGGCCCCATAGGTCTGCCAGGCCTGCTATGTTTCTCATTACTCATTGGACAATTCCTCCTTTGACAATTGTGATGCTGCAATCTGATAATATACATCGCAGTTTTTCAGTAATTCCTGATGCGTTCCTATTCCTGCTACTTTTCCTTCATCCAACACAATAATCTGCTCTGCATGGAGTATGGTGCTGATACGCTGTGCTACAATAATCGTTGTGGCATCCTTCGTTTCATTTTTCAGCGCACCTCTAAGGGCAACATCCGTTTTATAATCCAGCGCGGAGAAACTATCGTCAAAGATATAAATCTCAGGTTCTTTTGCGATTGCTCTGGCGATAGAAAGCCTCTGCTTCTGTCCACCGGATACATTCGTTCCTCCCTGGGCAATCGGCGAATCAAACTTCTCATCTTTTTCCTGAATAAAGTCATATGCCTGTGCTATTTGAGCCGCTTTTGCCACTTCTTCATCTGTTGCATCCTCTTTACCGTAGCGCAGGTTCGTAGCAATGGTTCCCGAGAACAGAACACCCTTTTGAGGTACATATCCGATTTTATCATGCAGCTCACGCTGGCTCAGTTCACGGACATCCACACCATCTACCAGAATCTGTCCCTGTGTCACATCGAAGAATCTTGGAATCAGATTCACCAGGGTAGATTTACCGCATCCGGTACTTCCGATAATCGCTGTGGTTTCACCCGGTTTTGCCGTAAAGTTCAGATTAGAAAGTACACCTTCCTCCGCTTCCGGATAGGTAAATGATACATTTTTAAATTCTACGATACCCTTTTTGCTTCTGTCTGCACTTTTCGGGTCTTTTGGATCATGAAGGATCACTTCTGTCTCCAGCACTTCATTAATACGTGTTGCGGATACACTTGCCCTTGGCAGCATAATGGAAAGCATGGTAAGCATCAGGAAGGACATAATAATCATCATGGTATATTGTATAAATGCCATCAGATCTCCAACCTGCATATTTCCATTGTCAATTCCGGCCGCACCTTTCCACACAATCAATACGGTAATCCCGTTCATGATAAACATCATAAGAGGCATCATGAATGTCATACACCGGTTTACAAAAAGATTCGTTTTCATCAGTTCATGATTGGCTGTTTCAAAACGCTGTTCCTCATGCTTCTCTGTACTGAATGCACGAATAACCGGAACACCCTGGAGTATTTCCCTGGATACCAGGTTCAGGCGGTCAATTAATTTCTGCAGCGCCTGGAATTTCGGCATGGCAACGCTGAAAAGAATGGATACTACAACCAGAATCGCTCCTACAGCCACGGCAATAATCCATGCCATTGATTTATTCGTACCCAGTGCGTGAATTACGCCTCCAATACCCAGGATCGGAGCATAGAGGACAATACGGAAAAGCATTGTCATCAGCATCTGTACCTGCTGAATATCATTGGTACTTCTTGTAATCAGGGAAGCCGTGGAAAACTTATCGAATTCCGCATTGGAAAAGGAAATCACTTTCTCAAACACTTTTTCACGCAGATCCCGGCTTAAGGACGCTGCTACCCGGCATGACAGGAATGTAACCAGAACGGCTGCAATCATAATTGTCAGTGCAAATGCCAGCATCACCAGACCAGACTTTAAAATATAATTTGTCTGCATTCCGTCCATGTCAATCCCCTGGGCCTGATACTCACTTTTTACAAAATTAATAGACGACTGGGTGATTATGGATTCCGGCATCTTATCCAGCTTTTCACTCATGCCTTCCATCACTTTATCCATCTGCTCTTTTGGCATCTGGGCAAATACGGTAAATGGATCTGTGCCCTCCGGCAGTTTCATTTGTGCCAGAATCGCTTTTGTCTGATCCGAATCAGAAGTCAGACCATATACCATCAGCATGGGCTTTCCAAATTCCGTGTTTAACTTATCTCTGGTTTCTTTATCTACTTTCTTCAGGGACCACATATCATTTTCCAGTGTATAATTCTCTTTCACCAGATTCTGGGTATCCTCATCCATAAAGATAAACAGTTTATCCATGGTTTCCCCGCGGATTGTTTCTGCTACGGCATCCTCAATACCATTTTGCTGAATGCCTACATTTACAATCTTCGAAGTATAATCAGGCAATGACAAATCACAATAAGCCTGAAGGAACAGCAACAGGACAATTACCAGTATTATCCCGGCTGATTTCTTTAGATACTTAAAAATTTTAAACATAATATCTCCTCTCATTACTACTTAAGCATTTCATTTTAACGCGGTAATTCAAAATCGAAGGCTTCTTTTGGAATACTGTCCGTCAATTTCACAAGATTTTTTTGTATTTTTTCCATAATACGTAAATATTCAGCCAATTCCAGTTCCGTCAAGCCGTCATAAATTTCTTCAATCGCTTTTTTAAAAACATCCCTGGTACGTGTAGCTGTCTCTTTTCCACGTTGGGTTATGTAAACCCTCTGGGTTCTCATATCCTTATCATCTGATTTCCGGCTGATCAGCCCTGCCGCTTCCATTCTCTTAATCATCACAGTCAGCGTAGCCGGTTTTATGCAAAGGTTCTTAGCTATCTGAGTCTGGCTGCATCCCTCTGTCTGGGAAATAAACATCAGGAGCCTGGGATCCCCTTTATAAAGCTTTTCATTGTCCAGTTCATGGCGAAGATATCGAAACTCATATCTTTGTATCGCCCATTCACTGAATTTAACCTTTGCACACAAATCCATGTCCATCTTATTCACCCCTATCTGTGCATCGTTTGAAGTCTCGTTTTTTAGTTAGACATCTAACGAATATATTATCACCCGTTATTTTCTAATTCAACAAAAAAATTCTAAACTTTTTATAAAGTTTGACATCTAACTAATTTATATTTCACTTGCCAAATGATAAAAATTATTATATACTATTCAAAACAAACGTTAACGCCAGCATAAGGGAGTAGTTAGCACGCATGTGTAGCAGGGTCAACATACTGATAAGTAATTATCTGGTTCTGCTTTAAATAACGAGACTTATCTGCAGAGATTCCATCTGCGGATAGGTCTTTTCTTTTGTCCCAGAGCGTGTTTTAAAATTACTATTATAAGTAGTACAGCAACTGGCATCGTTTTTAAGATACATAAACATACCGCAGGAGGAAAGATATGAATTTAGCAGAATTATTGATTTTAGCAGTAGGGCTTTCTATGGATGCATTTGCTGTATCCATCTGTAAGGGGTTATCCATGCCCAAAAGTACATTTAAGAAATGTTGTATTGTAGGGCTCTACTTTGGAATATTCCAGGCAGGTATGCCGCTGATTGGGTATTTCCTGGGTGTGCAGTTCAAAGAATACATAACCAGTATAGACCATTGGATTGCTTTTATACTACTGGGAATCATCGGGATTAATATGATACGGGAAGCTTTGAGCAAAGAGCAGGAGTGCTGTAATGACTCCCTGGATATGAAATCTATGCTGGTACTTGCCGTTGCTACCAGCATTGATGCTCTTGCTATAGGAGTTACCTTTGCTTTCTTAAGTGTAGATATCATTCCTGCTGTCTCCTTTATCGGTATTGTAACATTTGCATGTTCCTTTATCGGTGTTAAAATCGGAAATATCTTTGGCGCACGATATAAATCAAAAGCAGAACTCGCCGGAGGAATAATACTAATTCTCATGGGAACGAAGATTCTTTTAGAGCACTTAGGGGTTTTTTAAATGACTATTTAAAGTATTGTGATTATATTAAAATTGTTCTAAAAAATATGCACAATAAAACTTGCTTTTTTCTTGTTTTATTGCTATAATATGCATCAACGGAGTGTGGCGTAGCTTGGTAGCGCGCTCGGCTGGGGGCCGAGAGGTCGCAAGTTCAAATCTTGTCACTCCGATGATGAAAACCCGTACAAACACTGACTTTCTGGGATATGAGAGTTAGTGTTTTTTGTTTTTTGAAGGACTGTTCTAACACTGTTCTAACTCTTGGGATTTAGATCGAACTTTTCGACAAGCGCATCTGAAATGACAAACTTCTTATTTTTCTTCACCCTTGCATAAACTTCAAAGTTGTTTCAATGTCTTTTTGACCAACCCAGTCTTGAATATCCTTGATACTATTATTATCCTCTACCAAAAGAGAAATACAGCTTGCACGTAAATCATGCAGTCTTAACTCAGATGATAACTCAGGATCAGCCCTTACGATGGTCTGACATACCCACATAGAAAATATCTGGGAAGTATCGGTTTTAAATGGGCATCTGAGAAAAAGAAATGGTACTTTCACACGGAAACTTTCAGGAAGAAAAGCCGTAAGAAATTGAGTATTGATGATATCCGCCAGTACTACGGAAGCACAAGTGTTAAGAATGAAACTGCTGTATTGCTTAATTCATAAAGGAAAGGAGCACTGTCAGGTGCTCCTATGTCCTGTGATATATGATGATAGATGAGGGAGTGGTTAAAACTTTCGAGGGGGTCTTTTTTTGGCTCGCTGGGTGCATCTGGTTCTCTTCTACACTCACTCGGAAATCCAAACCAATTTTTAATAATAGTTATTTTATTCGCTATAGACAGATATTACAATATAAGATTATTTTCCTTCAAGATATTCGTAGCTTTATCGAATCCATCTCCAATATACAAAATTGCACATTTGTTTTCCCTCGCGATTATAGCACTATCGATAAACCAAGGGAGGAATATGAAACGAGAAGAAACTCTAAAAGTTATTGAAACCGTTACTTCTTCTGGATATCTTTATAACTTTAAAGGCAAGCGCAATCAATTTAAATTTAAGGCTATGTATAGAGTAGGCACAGGTGGTATTGATACTGTTACGCTTGGTGAAAAAGTGTAATAAGCAAACAAAAGTTAACTTATTATACTTTTTGATTTTATCATGCAAACTTTTCTTTAAAATATTTTAACAGTCTACAATCTATGCATTGAACTATTTTCTGTCATATGGTAAAATAATTCATATATTAACACAAAAAAGAAAGGAGAATAAATAATTAACTCGTAAATATGTCAAGAAGGGAGAAAAGTATGAAATTATTAAAAAAGTGTAGTATTTTGTTGTCATGTATGTTAGTCTTTTTATTCTGTACACTAAACGTCTTAGCAAAAGGAGATACAACAACTGATGATTCAAAAATTAAGGTTATTGATAATAATCTTATTACAGGGGAAGAAACAGAATTTGAAATTAGTACGTCAACGCCGTATGGAATGAATTTTACGACACCACCATTTAAAGGTAATTCAGCTTACTCTAGAATATTAGTAAATGGGAACGATAATAGGCATAAAATTAAACATCCTGAAGTTTGGCCTTTTAGCGCAACATGTTTTGCAGTATTTATATGGCCAGATGGGTCTAGAGAATTCGGGACTGCTTTTATGGTTGGACCTCGAACTGCTGTTACATCTGGGCATTGCGGGTACCAAACTAAACGGGGTGGCAAAGTTATAAGTATGAGGTTATTTCCTGGCAAGAACGGACTATCCAACCCATATGGTATGGCAAACGTTACTAATGTTTATACTGAAGGAACCTGGAATTTAGAAGGACAAACTAAGAACGACTATGCAATTTTACGTTTAGATACAAATATAGGCGACTATTCAGGGTGGTATGGTCTCGAGAGTACACCTGGCAAAGAATACTATAAAGGAACAGTAGTTCATGTACCGGGTTTTCCAGGGGAATTTGTTACAAACAATGCTTTGTCTGCTAACATGTATAACAAAGAGGGTAAAATAACTGCATGTATTACAAAAGTATTAACATATAATATGGACACTACATCGGGACAAAGTGGTGCTCCTATATACAGAGATGATAATCAATACGTTATTGGCATCCACTCAAGACCAAGTAGCACATATTCAAATCGCAATGAAGGATTCCGGTTAACCAGTTATATGGTGAATTGGGTAAGAAGTTTTCTATGATAAGTTCCAGAATATTTTTCGCTATTTTGACTTTTGTTATATTAATGATTGGTGGATGTGTAAATAGCAACAGCGAAAATAATAAAAGTTTAAATGACCAAACAGATATAATAACAACGAATGATGAAATGACTAAAGATAACCTAGAAGTCATCAATTATCCAGAAGATTATTTTACAGATTATTTGGTAGCTGAAATTAAAACTGAAATAATAACTTCTTCTACTTCGTATATTTCAGTAGAATTAGTAGATCAAGATGATGAAGTTATTATAAAATCATGTGATAATGCTTTTGAGTTAAATATATCAATAAATAATACATGGTACAATGTTCCGCTAGTAGATAATTCACAATATTTAGAAACTAGCATTTGGTTCAATGGTGAATCAATTAAAAACCTCTCATTATTTCTAAAAAGTTTTGAAATAAATTCTGGTCACTATAGAATCATATTTAATTATCTTGTAGATGGAGAATCAAAATGGTATCATACGTTTACCGAATTTGATGTGGAAGATTAAATTATTATGTTTGTTTGACGATCACATACGTTTTAGCTGAAAAGGAGAGCAGCTTTTGTGGTTCTCCTTTTTTTATAACAAATTTTCTCATTAATTCCCTCTCACCATCTCTCAATTCTGTATTATAATTAATTTTGGAGGGGTTTGATAATGCAAAATATGGACTTTGACAATGATAAACATGACGAAATAGACATTTTAATAAAAGAAACTTTGTATCGTGAAGCTGATGAATATGAGAAAATAATTGAAAAAACAGACTGTCCAGAACCGACTGAAGAAGAAATTCAGGAGACGTATAAAAAACTCATGATAAAAATAGTCAAATGAAAACTATAATAGGGACGATTGATACCCGCCCCTATTTTTCTCTTAATTATGAACTGTAAATTTAACTTCTTTCAATATGTTCTTTTCTCCGTAAAACTTATCCATAACATATGACTGTAAAGACAATGTCATACCTGCCCATTTTTCTAAATTTAGATTTCTAAATATAAATTTACCCTTACTATCTGATTTCACAGAAATAATTTTTTTACCGTTTTGATCTCTAAGTGATACCGTTGAATTTTTGTTTGCCAAACCACTAATTTTTTTAATATTTTTATTAATCTTATCAAATGCTACAGGCTGTATAAGTTTTATAGTTCTTTTAATGTTTTGAAGTTTGACTGTACTTTTATACCAGTCATCAATTCGCCTCCAACTTTGTGGTAATTTTTCATTTAATTCTTTTTCACTTAAACAATTCCACTTAAATTCTACGACGCCTAATTCAGTATACTTATTAAGATTAGGTAAGCGACTTAATCTGTTTCCAGTCGCATAAATTGAAGTTAATCTTTTTAAATTTTTTATTGCGTCAAGCCTTTTTAATCTATTTCCATTTAATACTATATTCTCCAGATTTACCAGATTTTTAATTGCATCTATATTTTTAATCTGATTATCCCATGCGCTTATAGAAGTCAAATTTTTTAAATTTTCAACTCCTGAAAAATTTGTCAGTTTATTATCAGATACATCCAGTGATTCAAGCTGATACAACCTTTCTATTCCAGAAAGAGTAGTTAGTTGGTTAACAGCAACATCTAAATATTTTAGGTTTTGTAATTTTTTTATATGTTTTATGCTTCGCAAACGATTAAATGACACATTCAAATAGGTTAGATTTTTAAGTTTCTCTATCCCTTTCAAAGATTTTATTTTTGTTGACTCAATATTATCATCATCGCCATCTGCTTCTAAACGAGTAATTCTAGCTGCCTCTTTTTCTGTAAATGTTTTAGTGCTACTTTTGCCAAGCTCTTGCAAAATCTTTTGATATAATACTCGATCAGGGATACCCGTATTATCATTAGGAATAATTTTACTTTTTGCCATAGCATTCAGCGGTAACACTGCCATTATTAACATAACTACCACTGCTGTCAATAGAACTTGTTTTCTTCTTCTCATACCTTTTTCCTCTCTCTCATGTAATATCTTACAATAATACAAAATTATTATATCATATTTTTAGCATTTTTTCATGTATGATTGACTAACTGGTATGAATTCTTGATTAATTGGTAGATAAGCAAAAATAGAGACATACAAGTATATATATGTACGCCCCTACTGTTCTATCTTCATTCTATTCACATGTACGCAATATTAATCAGTAATTAGTGTTATAATATCCTCAATCGATTATCATAGAGCTGAGGTAATGTTTCTTCTCTTTTCTTCTGCATTAACATTGTATGAGTATTGCGCTTGTTCATCTGTAAGTGCAAAATAAATCGACGGATTGTCAACTCCTAAAAGTTGTTTCATAATTATTGCTAGTAAATGTAAGCGTTTTACTCTATTTTATATTGATAAAAATGATAGATGCAAGCATTTCACTACATGATGATTATGGAGGCTTGCATATGAGTGCAGCAAGAATTTCAGCAGAAGAACAATACAAACAAAGCCTTGAAAATACTGGGCTTTTTAGTTTTTCTGATATGCTTTTTATGATATAATAAGCATATCAGAAAAGGAGTAGAAAACAGTGGCGAACAATGCAAAAGATTCTTTGATCATGGAATACAAAGATACTATAAGGCAACTGAATAAATTACTCCAACTCGCAAAGGGCTGGGGTAATTTTAAATTTAACCGCATTATTATTTGGCGCTTATTGACTAACTGGCAGCTATTCTCGTCTAGTCGGTAATATTATCCACTTTTACCGTAGATAAATCTTTTCAATAAAATAGAGACATACAAATGTACGCCTCTATCCATAAATCTTATTCAGCTCTTATATTACAATATGCGCTTTTTCCACTGCTTGTCTTAAGCGTGAAATTACTATTGAATTGCAGCTTAAAGATACTTTTTCAAAACGCTATAAAGCGTTACAAGTTCCACAGGTTTGGTGATATAACTATCCATTCCACAGGCATAGCCTTTATTAATTTCTTCTATAAAAGCATTTGCAGACATCGCAACAATCGGCAGATGAGTGTCACCTTGCTCCTTTTCAAATTTTCGGATTTCCTGGGTGGCTTCATAACCATCCATATGCGGCATCTGGATATCCATAAACACAAGGTCATAATAATCCGGCGCAACCGCTTTAATTCGTTCCACCGCCTCTAATCCATTCCAGACTTTTTCTATATCAACTCCAAAGTATCTAATAAACTCTTCCGCTATTTCCATATTAATCTCATTATCCTCTACCAGAAGAACACGACCTGAAAAGTGTTGCATACTTTCTAAATTTTCAGCATCGATCGATAAATCTTTCTTTTCCTCTTTTGTCAGATCGCTCATAACATGGTACAGCCTGGATTTGAACACCGGTTTTGATAAAAATGCATTCACACCAGCAGATTGAGCCTCTTCAGCAATATCAGCCCAGTCATACGCCGTCAGAACAATTATCGGCAGTTCCTCACCAACAATTTCCCGTATCTGGCGAGTGGTTTGTACACCATCCATACCTGGCATCTGCCAGTCTACAATAACTACGTGATAATCCTGGACGGATTCATGCGCTATTTTTACCTTTTTCACAGCCTCGCTTCCCGTGAGCACCCATTCACTGCGCATGCCGATTTCCTCTATCATTCTAGCAGTACTCTCACAGGCGATGGGATCATCATCAACAACTAGAGAACGCAAATCATATAATTGACTGAAATCACAAAGTTCTTCCTCACAGTTTTGCAGCTTTATTGGAAGAGTTACCGTAAATGTTGTACCTTTGTTTACCTCACTTTCAACCTTGATTTGCCCACTCATCATATCCACGATATTTTTTGTAATAGCCATTCCCAGACCAGTTCCCTCCACCTTGCTTTTGGTGGATGTTTCAGCTCGTTCAAAAGGCAGAAACAGTTTTTTTATAAAATCTTCCGTCATGCCAATACCAGTATCACGCATAATAAACTGATAAGTTCCATATCCTTTTGTCGTGGGTGGCAGCTCACGTATGGTTAACCAGATTTCTCCTCCAGCGGGTGTAAACTTCAGGGCATTGCCAAAGATATTTGACAATATACGCCTGATTTGTACTGCATCACCTGTTACTCGTTCATGGGTCAGATCACTGACATTGATCTCCATTTTTAATCCTTTGTCAGCTGTTTGCAGTTGTGTAATGCTTATGAAGTCATCAATTAGTTCCGGCAGCACAAAATCTTCATCATTCAATGAAACCTTTCCGCTCTCGATCCTGCTCATATCTAAAACATCATTGATGAGACCCAGCAGCTGTTTTGAAGAAGTAGTTATTTTAGTAAGACATGCCTTTACTTTGTCCTGCTTATTAATATCCATAGCAGCTATGGCAGTAAGACCGATGATGGCATTCATAGGGGTGCGAATATCATGTGACATATTAAATAAAAATTGTGATTTTGCAGAATTGGCACGTTGTTCTACTTCAAGTTCTGCCCTAATGTCACGCATTTCTTCCTCGGCTTTGTATTTCAGCCGTAAAATGTACATATAAAAAATAATTGCTATCAGCATAGCACTACTGAGAATACTAGCCATTACCAACATGGTATTCTTGGAACGGGTTACCAGAGAAGAATATTCTTTTAGTTTATTTCCAGCACCTTTCGTGATGGTTTCAGACAGCTCATCCAGCTTGTCCAGTTTGGGTATTATTTCCTTCGTATAATATGCCGAAATATCTTCTGCATTACTATCCTCGCCTTCTGCTATTGATAAGAGCTTTGTCTGGGCTTCAATTAGCTGAAGATAGGTAGATTGCATGGCAGGGACACTTTCTTTATCGGCAAGGTAACGTTCAAGCAATAAGTCTATCTTCTCCGTCATAGACTGGTTGATGGTGTCATAATATGCTCTTATCCCCTCAACGATCTCCTGAGACTGGGAGTATGTCAATCTCTCCGGCAATGCACGCAATAACATCAAGTTTGCTTTGACATCACCTATTGCAACGACAACTGTATACGGATGTTCACTAACAGTGACCATTTGTTTATTCATAATATTGGAGTTGTAAATTGTTATTGTGTAGTATACTATTATAATCAATATAATAATGACAGTTATTGCCTTTGAAATTATATTTGCATTTACTTTTATCATTTTATGTAGCATTTCATCCCGTTCCTTATCTGAAAGTATTTTTCTGTAAATTTTATATTTTCCCATACAGTTGTGCGTATAACAGTGGTCTGTTTGTTGAACCATTTAATCCTGTCTATAATATATAAAAAAAATTCAGATATATTAGATTTCATTATAGTCGATCCGGGATATATTTTCAACGTTTATTCTTTAGGATTTCTTATAAAATGCACCTTTATCATACCCTTTTTAAATCTGATAAAACCAGGCAATAATATTGGTAGTATATTTTTCCATTTTTATATGATATATTTAAATCAGAATTTTTAAGGAGGTGTGGTCCTATATGAAATCAACAGAGAAAGTTACTCCTAAAAATATTTTCAAAACAGTATTAGCTTTTGCATTATTAGTGATATTTGTATATTTTGCAGGTTATGTAATTGGTCAGGCAGTCGGTTATTTATAATCCTGAAACCAGTTTTATTTGAGATGCTGCCGAACGAATCAGAAAATATGCTGCAACATTTTTTTGATAGAAAGAAAAGACAAAATTGATGATAATGCTGGTAAGATAATTATTATTTGATGCGCAAAAGGTAATAAATAACAGGGGCATGCAATTGCACGCCCCTTCCGAATATCATCGCTGTCTTATTTATTATTTATATAATTAATCAGTCCGCCAGCCTCGATCAATTTTTGCATAAACTCTGGAAACGCCTGTCCTTTAAACTCTGTTCCCTTTGTTTTGTTATAGATCATCCCGCTGTCAAAATCTACTTCCACTTCATCTCCGCTTTCAATCCCCTGGGAAGCCTCCGGACATTCAATAATCGGCAAACCGATATTAATTGCATTCCGGTAAAAAATCCTTGCAAATGTTTCTGCAATAACGCAGCTTACACCGGCTGCTTTGATTGCAATAGGTGCATGTTCTCTGGATGAGCCGCAGCCGAAGTTTTTCTCTGCAACGATAATATCTCCTTTTTTCACCTGATTCACAAAATCTTTATCGATATCTTCCATACAATGTCTTGCCAGTTCCGCCGGATCAGAAGAATTCAGGTATCTTGCCGGAATGATGACATCTGTATCTACGTTGTCTCCATATTTAAATACTGTTCCATTTGCTTTCATCGATGCTTCCTCCTATAATCCTAATTCTGCCGGAGCTGAAATTTTACCGGTTATTGCACTTGCAGCAGCTACTGCAGGACTTGTGAGATATACTTCTGATTCCACATGACCCATACGTCCTACAAAGTTTCTGTTGGTTGTAGATACACAGCGCTCTCCCGCTGCCAGGATTCCCATATAGCCGCCCAGACAAGGACCGCATGTAGGTGTACTCACCACTGCACCTGCTTTAATAAAGGTCTGGATCAGCCCTTCTTCGATCGCCTGGAGATATATCTTCTGAGTTGCAGGAATTACGATACAGCGGATTCCTTTTTCCACATGACGGTCTTTTAAAATTCCGGCTGCACATCTCAAATCATCAATACGTCCATTAGTACAGGATCCGATAACAACCTGATCGATCACAACATCTTCCTGGATCTCATCAATAGTCTTCGTATTTTCAGGCAGATGTGGAAATGCGATCGTAGGCTTTAATTCACTTAAATTAATTGTGTACTCTTCTTCATATTCGGCATCTTCATCTGCTTCATAAACGGTATAAGGCCTCTTGGTATGGGATTCAAAATATGCAGCGGTTAATTCATCTACCGGGAAAATACCATTTTTACCGCCAGCCTCAATTGCCATATTTGCAATTGTAAAACGGTCATCCATTGTAAGATTCTTAACACCCTCTCCTACAAATTCCATAGATTTATAGAGAGCACCATCCACCCCAATCATACCGATGATATGTAAAATCACATCTTTCCCGCTCACCCATTTTGAAGGTGTTCCAACCAGGTTAAATTTAATGGCGGAAGGTACTTTAAACCATGCTTTACCTGTTGCCATGCCGGCTGCCATATCCGTACTTCCCACGCCGGTTGAAAATGCTCCTAAAGCTCCATACGTACAAGTATGGGAATCTGCACCGATGATTACATCTCCTGCTACTGTCAGTCCTTTTTCCGGGAGAAGCGCATGTTCAATTCCCATATCTCCTACATCAAAGTAATTGGTAATATCATGCTTACAGGCAAATTCACGCACGCATTTGCAATGCTCTGCTGACTTGATATCTTTATTCGGAATAAAGTGGTCCATTACAAGGGCAATTTTATCCTTATGGAATACCCCTCCTGTTTTCATTTTATCCATTTCATGAATCGCTACCGGAGAAGTGATATCATTTCCCAGTACCAGATCCAGATCTGCTTCTATCAGCTGTCCTGCTTCTACAGTCTGCAGTCCGGCATGAGCAGCTAAAATTTTCTGTGTCATTGTCATTCCCATGTTATTTGTCCTCCTTATTTTCGTTGAATCAAAATCCCTAAAAACGAATGGATCTTAACTATTGTTTGAATTATATCACAAATATTGATATAATAGAAATACATATTATGAATATTTGTTATAACTTGACGTTATATTATTGCAGTTTACTTCCAATGTCATTTTGTTAACGTTATTTTCGGACTCGCAAAGAAATGAGGATATCTATGAATCAGAACCTGTCACTCTATAAAATATTTTTTACCGTAGCAAATGCCGGCAATATCTCCAGAGCCGCCGGGGAACTTTACATCAGCCAGCCAGCAATCAGCAAGTCGATTCAAAGGCTGGAACAGTCTCTGGATACGGTTCTTTTTACCAGAACCTCCCGTGGTGTAAGGCTTACTGACGAAGGCAAATTGCTCTATGACCATGTCAAAACGGCTTTTGACGCCATTGAGACCGGGGAAGAGCAGCTGCGCATGGCCGCTGATCTGGGCATTGGCCACCTTCGTATAGGCGTTAGCACAACTCTTTGCAAATACCTGCTGCTCCCTTATCTGCAGGAGTTTATTAAGCTGTACCCTCACATCCGCATAACGATTGAATGCCAGTCCAGTAATCGTACCCTGCAGTTATTAGAAGAACAGAAAATTGACATCGGGCTGATTAGTAAACCGGAGCACAACACTCATATCCAATTCCATCCCATAGAAGAAATTGAAGACATTTTCGTAGCATCAAAAAATTACCTGGATAACCTTTTCTTACGGACAAAAGAAGAAAAATATGATATATTAAGTACAGCTACTCTTATGCTTTTAGACAAAGATAATATGACCCGCCAGTATATCGATGATTATCTGGCTGAGCAGAAGCTGGAACCCAACACCCTGTTAGAAGTAACGACGATGGATCTTTTGATTGATTTCGCAAAAATAGGGCTTGGCGTTGCCTGCGTCATAAAAAAATTTGTTCAGAAAGAGTTAGACAACCAGACTTTGCAGGAGATTCCTCTTGAATTTCCAATTCATAAGCGCCAGGTCGGATTTGCATATCTTAAATCGTCATATCCCTCCCACGCATTACAGGAATTCATCAGCTTCTGCAGTAAAACCAAAAGGGGGAATATTGATTTATGAAGAAGTTTCGATCTTTACTACTGTTACTGCTGATTCTAATGGCAACCACATTACCTGTTACCACCCATGCCGCCGGTGCAAAGCCCGCAAAAACCGGATGGGTGCAGATGAAATACCGGTATTATTACGATAAAAACGGGAAAAAAATCTGTAATACCACTTATAAAATTGATGGCAAACGCTACTATTTTAATGCCAAAGGCCGTATGATCCAAAACCGCTTCGTTACTTTTAAAGGTAAGAAATTATATCTTACTTCCAACGGTACAGCAGCCACGGGTCTGAAAAAAGTGAAAGGTAATACATATTTATTTGATAAAAACGGTTATCTCCGTACGAATGGATTCAAAACAAACAATAACAAAAAATACTATGCCAACAAAAAAGGAATCATCCAAAAAGGATTTCATACTATAAAAGGTAAGAAATACTATTTTAACAGCAAAGGTATCATGCAGACCGGCTGGCTGAAAAAAGGCAAATCCACTTATTACTTTAATAAAAAGGGTGTGATGCAAACCGGATGGCAGAAAATCAAAAAAGGGAAAAAGACTTATGACTATTATTTTAACTCCAATGGCAAAATGGCAGTTAATACCTGGGTACAAGGCTATTATGTAGATAAAAACGGAAAATGGATCAAAAATAAAAAACAGTCCATTACCGCCCTGAACGATGAGCTGACGGCTTACATCAATAATTCCTGTACACCGGGCAGGTGGTCTGTTTACGTAAAAAATTTAAATGATGATCAAACCTGTTTAATTGGTAATAATTATTATTATGCAGCCAGTGTCATAAAGGTATTTACCATGGGCGCCGTATATGAATCCATTCAAAACGGTCGAATTTCAGAAACCGCATCCACCAATCAGCTGCTCCACTCTATGATCACTTACAGCAGCAACGAATCTTTTAACACGCTGGTCCGTACCATTGGTAAAAATGCAACCAACGATTTCTGTAAAAAATATGGATATACGGATACTAATCAGGGTCAGGCTATTTACCCCAGCTCTAACGGCGGGGAAGATATTAACAACGGTACCACCTGGAATCAGACATCCGTCCAGAACTGCGGAAAAATCCTAGAAGACATTTACAATGGAAAATGCGTATCCAAAACCTATTCGAACAAAATGCTGGATCTGCTAAAGCAGCAGACTTTCCGCATTAAAATACCGTCCGGTCTTCCAGCCGGAACAGTTGTTGCCAATAAAACCGGAGAAACGGATGAATATCAGCACGATATGGCAATTGTCTATTCTTCCAAAGCAGATTATATTCTCTGTGTAATGTCAAATATCTCTAATGCAGGTGCGGCACAGGCTAATATTCGCGCCATATCACAAATCGTATATCGGCATTTCAATTCCTGATCACAAAAAATCCGGCAGCGTTATGAAAAATCATAACCCTGCCGGATTTTTTGACTATATAATCACTGGGATCTCCCCAACAATTTTACCTGCTTAGAAATGCTGAATCTGGAATTAGTTGTCCAGTAATTTGTTTCCGTCATTCCAGCTATATAATTTACGAAGTTCTTTACCGACTTCTTCTAACTGATGACCTGCTTCCTGTTTTCTCTTAGCCATGAAGTTCGGGCATCCTACCTGATTCTCTAATAACCAGTTACGTGCAAAAACACCTTCCTGGATGTCTGTTAAGATCTGTTTCATTGCTTTCTTTGTTTCATCTGTAACGATCTTAGGACCTGTGATGTAATCTCCGTACTCAGCTGTGTTAGAAATAGAATATCTCATTCCTTCAAATCCGCTTTCGAAGATCAGGTCAACGATCAGTTTCATTTCGTGAATACATTCAAAATATGCACTTTCCGGTTCATAACCAGCCTCTACTAATGTTTCGAAACCAGCTTTCATAAGAGCTGTAACACCACCGCAAAGAACTGCCTGCTCGCCGAAGAGGTCTGTTTCTGTTTCCTGACGGAAAGTTGTTTCCAGAACACCAGCTCTTGCTCCGCCGATTGCTAAAGCGTAAGCCAATCCTTTGTCATGAGCTTTTCCTGTGGAATCCTGATGTACTGCGATCAGACAAGGAACTCCTTTTCCTTCCTGATACTGGCTTCTTACGGTATGTCCAGGTCCCTTAGGAGCGATCATTACAACATCTACATTCTTAGGTGCTACGATCTGTCCGAAGTGAATTGCAAAACCGTGAGCAAACATCAGCATGTTTCCTTCTTCTAAGTTTGGCTCAATAGATTCTTTATACATTTGAGCCTGCTTTTCATCATTGATCAGAATCATGATGATATCCGCTTTTTTTGCTGCTTCTGCAGCTGTATAAACTTCAAATCCCTGTGCTTCCGCTTTCGCCCATGATTTGCTTCCTTCATAAAGACCAATGATAACGTTGCATCCGGACTCTTTTGCGTTTAACGCATGTGCATGCCCCTGGCTGCCATAACCAATAATAGCAATGGTTTTACCTTCTAATAATGCAAGATTACAATCTTCCTGATAATAAATTTTTGCTGCCATTTTCATTTCCTCCAAATGTTTTATATTTGTTAAAGGTTTAAAAGCCTCTAGCGTACTCTTTCCATATGTATCTGACGTACTATAAATATCTTACGTCTTCCGCACCACGGGATAATCCGGTAATACCGGTTCGTGCCAGTTCCAGAATCTCATATCCTTCCAGAAGGTTAATAAAAGCATCCAGTTTTGACTGGTTTCCTGTTAGTTCGATGATAAGTGAATCCACTGCCACATCTACGATCTTAGCCCTGAATATATCAGCTACTGCAATAATAGCCTGACGATTGCCTGCATCTGCCCGTACCTTCACAAGGATTAGCTCACGGCTGACGCTCTCTTCGGGACATAACGACTTAATATCCACCACATCTACCAGTTTCGCTACCTGCTTGGTAATCTGATCCAGAATCAATTCATCTCCACATACAACAACTGTCATTCTGGAATATCTAGGATCAGCGGTTACACCAACAGTCAAACTGTCAATATTATAGCCACGTCTGCTAAATAAACCTGCCACACGGCTTAATACACCGGATGTGTTGTCAACTAACATAGATAATATACGTTTTTTCATAGTAAAACCACCTTTTATACAGACTAAAAGTATTCTACCAATTATTACATTCTTTGTCAATGTCAAATTTGGCAAAGTGGTTTTGTAACACATTGAATTGTTAAAGTGAATATTCCTAAAATATCCGGGTAATTTTCCGTTACCCGGTGCAATTTTCTGAAAATACAACAAAATATGCAAGTACAACTCCATATAAGAGAAATTTAATCTGTTCTACCAAACATTACTAATTTTAACTTATTTTTTCAGGCTTCCCTTATAGCAGTTATAACAGTACTGAATGATATCCTTCCTTTTAATGATACCGATAAAAATCTGATTATCATCGATTACGGGTACGAAATTCTGATTCATCGATGTCATTACCAGATCCTCAATCTCACAGTTAACATTGATGGGATCATTGTACCACCTTCTTTTTATCTGTGCCAGCGGGATATCTTCTGCTTTATGTAAATCTAATAGGTATTTGTCTTTCACATTCCATAACATGTCCCCTTCTGTGATCGTACCCACATAATTACCTTTTCGGTTAATAATCGGTACTGCACTGTATCTGTGATGCTCCATCTTCTCCAGCGCCTGCCGCAGCGAATAGTCATCATACAAATATGCAACCTCACTTTTCGGGGTCAAAAAGAATAAAATATTCATCTGTAGTCTCCCTGTTTTTTTCTTACTTCCATACAAAAATATTATAAGACAATCTACAATGTTCGTCAATGCAAAGTACGTAATTCATAAATAGTTTATAAGTATTTTATAAAGTTAAGCTTTCCTGTTTTTTTATAATTCTTTTAATTATTTTAGAATATATTAAGTCTGACGCCATATTTCATTCATATCTGCATAGTATAGTATTATTTATAAATAAAGCGAATAAGCTTTTTTTATACATTTCTCTTTCCTTTTAGGACCAGGCAACTGGTCCCCTTTTTTTGCTCTTTTCCCATCCTGATTTCTACATTGCAACGATCCCATTTACTATGCCGGGAGCCAGAAAAGGCAGAATTTCTGCCCCCGCAACATCATCCGGACACCTTGGTCCTGCAAATCAGGACTTCTTTATAATAAAAGATTCAAAACCGGCATCTTTTAACTTTTGTACCATCTTAGCTGCATTTTCCCTGTCTCTAAAAGCACCCGCCTGAATCTTATAGAGTTTATTCACCTTCTTTACAAATGCCTGAAAACCCTTTTTATTTAAAACTGCTGACAGGCTGTTCGCCATCTTTTCATCTTTAAAGGATCCTGCCTGAACATAATATTGTACATTTTCTTCCGGTTTCGGATCTTCCGGCTTTGGATTCTCCGGCTTTGACTCATTGCCCATTGCTGCTTTGACATCTGCCCGGAAAGTATCCATGCTTTTGCCGTGTTTTGGAAACCAATGGGTTACATCCACATGTTCTGTTGCCACACCTTTTAAAAATCCTTCATAATGGCACAGAACATGCTCTTTGTCCGGCTTCCATCCGTATTTTTTACAAAAATAAGCGCTGAGCCAGACTGCTTTTTCATATACATTCCGAAAATAACGGATATTTTCCGGAAGGGAAGGATCATAATTTCCCATTGACTGCCATTGGCCATTATAAGAAAACGTTCCAGGTTCACAGATTTCATAACTAATATACATATCATTTGCCGGTGAGCCGGCATGCCACGATCTGTGGGTCTCCGGGAGCAGCTGATAGATACCGGTATCATCAATGATATAATTTGTGCAGGCGTCAATATCTCCATTCCAATAACTGATAAAATCCTTTGCAGTCCCTCCAGGAGTTGCTGTGGAATGTGTCATTATCCCCTGAGGCGTTATGGTTCTGCCTGTTTTATAACAACTTGAATTGGTTAAAATACTTTTTTTTATTTCCATGTCACATACCTCGCTTTGTTTATCCATATATCTAGCATATGCAATCCGGCAAAAAAGGAATCAGATGAATAAAACTGCCTTTTTCTGAACATATTATATGTGAGGTGATGATAAATGGCTTCTTATATAGCTCCGGAAGTAAAGGAGAAATTCGAAACACTTTCCATCGATCTGAAAAATCTGATCCTGGAAAAAAATGTACAACTGAATAATATTCATGACTTAATACGCGTACTGGAAGAAATAGTAGCGGAAGGTGAAGGCAACCAATAGCCTGCGATTCCAGGCATTCATGCGAAAGAGAGGAACAACACATGATAAATGTTAACGACGGCAACACGAAAACAAATGTTTACGATGATGGCAACATTCCTGAAATCGACACACCAAAACCGGATAATGCAACAAATACATTTCCTCCTGAGTTTGGCAATGGAAATATTATTCCAAAAGATGAAAGTACGAGACCCCGCAAAGACGGTCCCGGTGGTAATTAATTTTAATATTCCTAAAAACAGCAGAGAAAAATCCATGTTATTATGTCTCTCACAGGAGACTGCAATAACATGGATTTAATTTTTGTTACATAAATTTCACGGCAGTTCCATAAGCAATTACTTCCGCTGCCCCCTGCATGATAGCGGAGGATGCATAACGGATATTTACTACTGCATCAGCGCCCATGCCCTCTGCCTCTTCCACCATTCTTTTTGTTGCCAGCGCTCTGGCTTCATTCATCATCTCATTATAAGCCTTTAATTCCCCGCCGACAATGGTTTTGAACCCCTGGGTAATATCTCTGCCGATATTCTTGGATTGTATGGTACTTCCCTTTACCAATCCCAGCATTTCAAATGTCTTTCCAGTAATATAATCAGTATTTACTAAGATCATCTTCTTCTCCGCTCCTTATCTCTTTTAATCGTTCTGCCAGTACAAAAAAGGAAACACCAATCAACGCTAAAATAATAATTCCAAATAAAACCTTTACAACTATGGGAATTGGCACAACGGTAATCATTGTGAGATACACCATTAAAAAAAGAACCAGTAATGCCGTAATTACTATAGGCGCTATCATTTTTTGATATTTCATATTGATTTCCTCCCTGACTGTTATCATAGCTTTATTTTAACATCTTTTTCGGTATGATACAACTGCATTTGAGAAGTACTGATTATTCTCCTGTTATTCTTGCTTCAAAAGAGTTTCCATTTATTTTATAAAATGCACACAAATTCTTCAATTCTACGTCACATATTTTTCACAGAATAATATTATAGTATTATTTGTACAGAGAGATCAGTACAAACAACACATTATTAAAAAATCTTTTTCATAACCCGCCAGTACCTAAAGGTACTGGCTCTCCCTCTTTTATGGGACTTTACATCTGTTTACGGACTACTTTATATTCGTCATTAAACTGAAAATAAGGACAATTAGTAAATGTATTTCTCATAAACTGGCCCATCTCATCCTCATCCAGATTTACCTCACAGATATAACATTCATAATCATCATCATATGCATAATTCAAGCAGCAGTCACAATTAGATTTTCCAGTCATTTTACTCCTCCTTTTTGTAAAAACGTCTTAATCAATTATACACCGGATTTGATTCATTTTCCATCCATTAATTTTGGACATGATAAAAGCCGTTCTCAGGAGCCTGTCGGAATATCACTCTAAGAAACGGCCTTTGCTTACTTTTTTATCTTTCGTATTTTGTAATTTTTATCTGTTCATTTCTGATTATGCTTTTGGGCCTGCATCTGCAATATTTTTTGGCATATTCGGATATTTTTTTGCAAAGTTATCCTGGAACATCTTTGCAAGTTTTTTAGCTGACTCATCATAAGCTGTTTTATCTTCCCATGTATCCCGTGGATTCATAATTTCATCCGGCACATTCGGGCAGCTCTGAGGAACATCTAAGTTGAATACCTCATCATGTTTATATTCTGCCTTATCAATATCGCCATTCAGTGCAGCAGTAACCATAGCACGTGTATATTTCAGTTTCATACGGCTTCCGACTCCGTACGGTCCGCCTGCCCATCCGGTGTTAATCAGATATACCTTTGTATCATATTTTTCAATCCGCTCTCCTAACATCTCTGCATAAATGGATGGATCCATTGGCATAAATGGTTCACCAAAACAGGTGGAGAATGTGGGCTGCGGTTCCTGAACCCCTCTCTCTGTTCCTGCCAGCTTAGATGTAAATCCGGTCACGAAGTGATACATTGCTGCATTCTGGTCAAGTCTGCTGATTGGAGGAAGTACGCCAAATGCATCTGCAGTTAAGAAGATTACCACTTTCGGCACACCTCCTACTCCTGGGATTGCAGCATTGGATATATAATCTACCGGATAACCCACACGGGTATTATCGGTCAGGCTTCCATCATCAAAATCAGGTTCACGGCTCTCAGAGTCGATCACCACATTTTCAACCAGACTTCCGAACTTGATTGCTCCATAGATTTCAGGTTCGCCTTCGGGATCCAGATTAATACATTTTGCATAGCAGCCGCCTTCGAAGTTAAAGATTCCTTCTTCTGACCAGCCGTGTTCATCATCACCGATTAACTTACGTCCCGGATCTGCTGAAAGCGTTGTCTTTCCTGTTCCTGATAATCCAAAGAAAATCGCTGTTTCTCCGGTTACCGGATCCATGTTTGCAGAACAATGCATTGGCAGTACATTTTTCTCTTTCGGCATCAGATAATTCATAACGGAGAATACGCTTTTTTTCATTTCTCCGGAATATTGTGACCCTGCGATTACAATCAGTTTTGCTTCGTAATCGATCATAATTGCTGCCTCACTGTGCACACCGTCTGTTTCCGGGATACATTTGAATCCCGGAGCTGCAATTATGGTAAAGTCCGGATCTCCATAGTCAGCAAGTTCATCTGCTGTAGGACGGATCAGAAGCTGATGTATAAACAGGTTCTGGCTTGCCAATTCATTTACCACCCGGAATTTTTTTGTACATGCCGGATCTGCTCCCGCCATGCCATCAAAAATATAGAGTTCACGATTCTGGAGATAAGCCGTTAAATTCTCTTTAATCCCATTGAATTTTTCCTGGCTGATCGGACGGTTTACTTTTCCCCATGCAATATCATCATGGATTCCTTTTGAATCTACTACAAATTTGTCCTCCGGAGAACGTCCCGTATATTTTCCGGTAGTAACTACTAAAGCACCTGTGCTGCTTAATTTTCCTTCTCCATTGCAAAGTGCCTTTTCAACCAGCTGCGCCGGGCTTAAATTGCGGTAAACAGCTTTGGGATTAATAATACCTAATTTTTCAAGACCATATGTATTCATATTTTCCTCCTATTTCCTTTGCCGTCATTTCTACTGATTTCAGAACTGCCGCTTATTACTATATTGCATTGGCAATGCTGGCGCCTACAGTTGATATGTCAACAAAAGCTTGTTGTTTTATACAAATCGTATTATACTATTAAGTAAGCATAAAATAAAATAATATTATTGTATAGTGTCCATAACAATTTTCTATGGATCAATTACGATGGAGGAATCAATACCATGTCGGCAAATTTTGAATACTACAAAATATTCTATTTCGTGGCAAAATACAAAAGCATTACCCAGGCTGCCAATCTGCTGATGTCCAGCCAGCCATCTATTTCCCGTACCATTAAACTTCTGGAAGAAGAACTGCGCTGCAAACTGTTTGTCCGCTCACAAAAAGGCGTTTCCCTGACACATGAGGGAGAAGAATTATTTGCCCATGTCCGCAGAGCCTGCGAAGAAATCTTTATAGGCGAAAAATCTTTAAAAGACATTTCCACTCTCCAGGATGGATTGATCCGTATTGGAGCCAGTGAAACGGCACTGCATGGTTTCCTGCTGGTAAAACTGAAGAGTTTTCACTCCATGTACCCCAATATTAAGCTGCTGATTCAAAATGTTACTACACCAGAAGCAATTGATCACCTGAAATACGACAAAATTGATTTTGCCATCGTCACCACACCTACGGATGCCTATGCCCCCCTCGAAGAAACCAAACTCCTTCCCTTTCGGGAAATTTTAATTGCGGGTCCTCATTTTAAACATTTAAAAGATCAGGTTCTCCATTTAGAAGATTTAAAACAATATCCTCTGATTTCCTTATCCAAGGGTACGACGACCTATACCTTTTACGAAAAAATATTTTCCTCCCGTAAGCTGTACCTGGAGCCTGACATCGAGGTGGCTACCACCGACCTGATACTGCCAATGGTTACCCATGATCTCGGTATCGGTTTTATTCCAGAGGAATTTGCAGCACGTGCAGTAAACGCACAGGAAGTGTTTGAAATCCGGGTTGCAGAAGAAATTCCTTTCCGAAATATCTGTCTCGTTGAGAACACAAAGTATCCGCTCAGTGCTGCCGCATTCCAGCTAAAAAAAATTATTTGTGAAAAGTGACAAAAAGCCGTATCACAGCATCTGCCTTGCTCTCTCGATGATCATATTCGGAAAGCCAATAGCCTCCAGCAGAGCAATCGCGTTCTTTGTATTGCTGACCCCTTCCCGGATCTTATAATCAAAAGCAATATCCCTGCCCTGCATCTGTTCACAAAAAAAATAATATCCATAGGCATCTTCCAGTTTCCGTGTCAACTCAATATCATGGGATGCCACAATCGCTAGGCAATTTTGATTTTCCAGATATTCTAATATAGCCGCCGAAGCCGCAATTCGCTCCTGTGTATTCGTTCCTCTTAAAATCTCATCAATAACGCAGATGACCATCCGTTTATCTTTTATACTTTTTACAATGCGGTTCAGATATTTAATTTCTTTCATATAATAACTTTCACCGCCCATAAGATCGTCCCGCACCGCCATGGATGTAATCACCATGGCATCCGGCAGCTGCATCTGTCTTGCCATACAGGTATGAATGCTTTCCGCAAGGATCACATTTGCCGCCACGGCTTTGATAAACGTAGACTTTCCGGAAGCATTTGATCCCGTTATGATACAGTTACGGTCCAGGGATACCGTATTGCAGACCGGATGTTCGATCAGCGGATGATAGATTTCCGTCATTTTCAGCACAGGCTTATTTATAAATTCAGGTATACAGTATAACTCCAGGCTTTTCCTGAATGAAGCTACAGAAACAGATGCTTCCAACTCGCCTATGAACTCAAACAGCTCCATAAATTCCTTTTGTTTTCCCCTCAGGTAGCGGATGATTTTATCATAGACAATAAAATCCCAAAGGGTTGCTCCTATCAGGTAATCATGGACAACCCCTAATAGATCTCCAGACATTCCTTCCCGCTTCTTCCGCTGAAGGCTGACAAGCATTTTCGTTATTTTATCGAATAATTTTACATTTTCTTTGATGCTCTCCGGTATATGAATCGTGTATTTCTCCGGTTTTTTCACAATTTCTTTTACACTCTTTGCCACTCCTATAATCCCGGTAAGGGTATCCATATAGACTTCATGCCTGACTTTATTCAATGCATAAATTACTGCATTGATCATAAATACCATTGCTGTAATCAACAGAAGGCTTGACTGTCCTCTGACAAGAGCCGGAATCACAGACAAGAACAACAATATCTGCATAATCCTGTAAAACCTTACATGAATTGAACCAAGAGCATCCAGATTACTCATAAACACAGGCAGATAATAATTCACTTCTTCTTTCCCAAGTCTGCTAAGCAAATACTGCACTTCTTCCCTGATTTTATCATTCTTGGAATAAAAGCAAATTTGTTCTTCCAGAATTAAAAGCCCGGCTTTATCTGCCGGCAGCTTGTGAAGCCTGGCATACAGCACCTGTTCCCCCGCAAATGATGTACAGACATTTATTCTGGAAAAAATCTTATCCATCTCCAGGTCATTCCAGGTAACATCATCTACGCTTTCGTTCTCGGGAATGTCCATTTTAAATTCTTCCCAGAAAATTTGAATCTGTTCAAAGGGAAGCTTTCTGTCTGCCGGTATCTTACCATAGGAATCATGAATCCACTTACGAACTTTCCGCTCACCGCATTTACGTTCATAAAAAACAGCCCCCATAAATAATGCCAGCATAATCACAAAGATCATTGCCAGTTCCATGTTATCGCTCCTCCTTTTTCTTTTTATAGGCAATTACTAACAAAATAAATAAAAATATGAGTGTTTCCACAATAACGCTGCTTTCAATTGGCCAGCTTATCCAGTTGTGATAGAAAATCGCATATAGCTGACTTGTCAGCAAAAGAATGGACAAATAGAGGCACACGATTGTGGTAATGGCATCCACTTTCAGCATATAGTAAGGCATATTGCGATAGAGAAAATTCCAGACCCAGGATCTGGCTGTGAAGACAAGCATGGATGCAATGACAGGAAAAATAAAGACAAGCAGTTTATCTCCATAAACGATTTTACCAATATTATTCCACCAGACTACAATTCCTTCCGGCAGCAGCGGATACGAGATAAACGCTAATATAAATGAAAAGATAATGATTGACCATATTGCAATCTTTCCTTTCATTGCTGCAAGATTACTAATCGTATCCCGAAAAATCATATAACCGGATTTGTCTACAGCATCCTCATACCGTTCTACCGTTAAATTGGCATAATCAAAATCTTGATTCTTAACCAGCTCTAAACAAATCCACCTGGATTGTTCTAATTGTTTTATCTCTGCCTCCAATGAGTCTGCCTGTTTATGAAGCATTTCTTCCATCGAGAGCTTTTCCAACTGCACCAGCTTAATCTCTTCAATAGGTACATTAAGCTTTCTTAGAAAGATAATCTTTTTTAAAGTCTCAATATTTTCCCTGGAGTAATCCCGGTAACCATTAATCGGATTACGCCTTGCAGTCAGCAGCCCCTCCTTTTCATAAAAGCGAACATTTGCTCTGGTGACATTTAATTCCTCTTCAACCTCTTTTATTGTCAAGTTTTCACCTCCTTCTATTGGTATATAAGGTATAAACCAGGTTTACAGTCAAGCTGTTTTTAGAAATTTCTGCATTTTTTTCTTAATTACGAAAAATACTCCTGAAAAATTCAGAAGTATTTTTGCAAACTGCAATATTAATAAATTATTTTATTCATCGAACAAGCTTTAATCCATAATTATCAGTGCCATGAAAACAAGATCCGTATTTCCCGTATTAATTAGTCCATGTCCGGAACCATCCGGGGTAAATGTAACATCTCCTGCTTTTACCGGGCGAACATTTCCATTATCATCATAATCACCTGTTCCGGATAAGATATAATAAGTTTCACTCTCTCCGTGATGTTCATGATACCCCAGAGAACATTCCGGTTCAATAGTTACTTCCGCATATAGACCGCATTTGCCGTTTAATTCTTTTTCGCCCAGGATATGTTTGATCACAACATGTCCTTTTCCACCACACATATTTTCCACTGTTTCTGTTTTCATCTCAAATCCTCCATTTCTGATTTGCAATTTTTTATGTATCTTAGCTCTGCCTGCAGTCTGAAATTCCCTGACTCAATAGAAAAGAGTCCCCGGTAACTGCTGCAACCAGAAACTCTTCCTCATCGAAGACCATATTTTATTCTACTTGGAATGCTGATTTCATTTAGAATTTATGCTTCCCGGTAAATTTCAACTGCTGACATTATTATATCTCACCACATGTATAAATACAAGATATTTTATTACTGTGATGCATAGTATAATGAATAGTTATACACTTTTGACATTCATACGTATCTGTTTTATAATAAAAGAAAAAAGGAGCTGTACATACTATGAAAATTGATGGACATGCAAAAGAGAAAGAAGCCATGAAGGAATTTCATAAGGGCAACCGGCAAGAGGGTATAAAAATCCAGGATGAATTCGTAGCGGAACTTCGCGAAGCACTGAAATCACAAGACCATTGTTCCTGCAAAAAACCCTGCAAATATCATGGAAAATGTGTGGAATGTGTTGCGATTCACAGAGCCCACCAAGAACATCTTCCCAATTGCTTTCGCAGTATGGTTAACGAAAAAATAGCTGTACTTTCCGGTCTCACCGAAGATACCATTGTGGAAGATTTATCCAGATAACCCCTGCCTATACATATTTGCAGCAAGTTGATTTGTCGTATTATGAAATATTTTGTCGAACGATTTTGTTTGAATGCACATACAGAATATGATAGATTTAACATATATTAGCAAGAAGCTAATATATTTCATAACTCACACCCGGTCCGCACAACCGGGTACCATTTTACCGGCTCCGGCGTAACAACCGGAGCCATCTTTTATTCCATATCCCGCAGCTGTTCCACAATATTATCCTTATGCAAAAATTGATAAACCACCAATGGAACAAAAATACAGGTGATTAAAATACTGCCAAATACAAGAAGAGTTGATCTGACCGGTATCTGGAAAGGAATCCTGTAACGGTTCATTGCATGGTATATGACATAATCAATTGGAATTCCCAGGATAATTACAAAAAAGAATGAAACAATTCCATAGCACGTTCCTTCTATCAGCAGTAACTTCCTGATCTGTACCGTAGTCATGCCAATACTTTGCAGCGCTGCAAATTCTTTTATCCGGTTCTGTATCCCTGCAGCAGTCATATTGCTATAGTTCAAAATGGCTAATAAGGTA